>JAKUTI010000075.1 GCA_022448765.1 Pseudomonadales bacterium | reverse complement strand
CAGCTTTTTCCATTGCGGGGGGCGGCGACACGATAGCGGCCATCGAAAAATATAACATTGAAGACAAAATATCCTATATATCAACGGGGGGCGGGGCGTTTCTTGAATTTCTTGAGGGCCGAAGCCTGCCCGCGTTGGAGGTATTGGATTTGAACGCGTAGGACTTTCGGGGTGTCCGTGATAAGGGGATGATGACCTAAGAACATGGGTGTTGTTATCGGCCTCCTCGACATCGTTCAATTACGTTGTGGGGAATAGGAATTCTTCATGAAAGACACTGGCGCTCTTAAGGAAATTTTTCCAAGTAGTCGGGTGAAGACGGACCAAGCGGATCTCATGCATTGGGGTACGGACTGGACGCGGAGTTTTGATATTGCGCCCCAGGCGATTGTTTTTCCGCAGTGCGCCGACGAAATTGTCGCGCTCGTTAAGCTTGCTCGTGATCGCTCGCTCGGGCTGGTTCCTTCGGGGGGTCGTACGGGGCTGTCGGGCGGTGCTGTCGCCTCCAACAACGAAATCGTCGTTTCGTTCGATCGAATGAATCAGATCAAGGAGTTTAATTCCACGGACCGAATTGTTCGTTGTGAAGCTGGGGTTATCACAAAAAATCTCCAGGACTATGCGTTAGATAAAGGGCTCTTTTATCCAGTTGATTTTGCCTCATCCGGTTCGAGTCAAATCGGCGGAAATGTCGCCACGAATGCTGGTGGGATCAAAGTCATTCGGTACGGTCTCACCCGGGACTGGGTGGTGGGGCTTACCGTGGTTACCGGCAAAGGGGATATTATTCGGTGCAATCGCGGATTGGTTAAGAACGCTACAGGGTACGACCTAAGGCATCTCTTTATAGGGTCGGAAGGCACCTTGGGATTCGTTGTTGAAGTCGAAATCAGATTAGCACCCGGTCCCAAGCCGCAACGAGTATTGGTGCTTGGAGTCAATCGTCTTGACGACATCCTCAATATTCTTGAGTGTTTCCAACAGCGTATTGTCTTGACCGCGTTTGAGTTTTTTTCGGAACTCGCGTTGCAGAAAGTATTAAAACATGGAGATGGTCAGCGCCCTTTTCCAGAGTCGTGTGCTTTTTATGCCTTAGTTGAGTTCGATGCCGAGGCAGACGAAGAAGCGGCCATCGCATTCGAAGAGGCGCTGGATCGGGACTGGGTAACGACGGGAGTGATAAGTCAATCTGATGCTCAGGCATCCGCCCTATGGTCGCTGCGGGAGAATATTAGCGAAAGCATTGCTGCCGACACACCATACAAAAATGATCTCTCGGTGCGAATATCGGAAGTGCCAGGGTTTCTTTCCGACGTGGACCACATCGTGAACCAACATTATCCTGAATTTGACGTCTGTTGGTATGGCCACATCGGGGATGGGAATCTTCACTTAAATATCCTGAAGCCAGAGTCTCTTTCGATCGATGCTTTTTTTGAACGTTGCCATCAAATTAACCCGGAGCTTTTCAACCTGATTGAGCAACGGGGCGGGAGTATTTCTGCTGAACACGGCGTGGGGTTATTGAAACGGGATTTCTTGTCGTACAGTAGAGGCGACTCGGAAGTTGGTATGATGCGTGAACTGAAAGCGGTATTTGATCCGGATGGGGTCATGAATCCGGGTAAGTTACTTAGCGTATAGATACCCCTTCAGCGGAAGCCACAATCAATGTATCCGCTCGATTGGCTGCGAAAATCCCGTTAGTGACCACCCCGGCAATGTTACTGATCTCGCTTTCCAGAGTATCTGGAGCATCGATGGTTAGTCCATGGACGTCGAGAATCACGTTCCCGTTGTCGGTGATTAAACCGTCTCGATAGACCGGATCGCCACCGAGCTCGACGAGGCGTCGGGCTACGAAGCTTCGGGCCATTGGTATCACTTCTACTGGCAGTGGGAACGAGCCCAATTGATCCACGCACTTACTGTCGTCAACAATGCAGACAAACTCGTCGCATGCGGCGACAATTATCTTTTCACGGGTCAAAGCGCCGCCTCCTCCTTTGAGCGCAGCCTTACCTGGTTCGACTTCGTCGGCGCCATCGACGTAAACAAGAACGCGAGGGGCTGCGTTTAGATCGATTACATGCACCCCTACGTCTTCTAGCCGAGCAGTAGAAGCTACTGAGCTAGAGACTGCGGAGTCGAACTTGTGTCTTATAGCGCCGAGCGCATCGATGAAATGGTTGGTGGTTGATCCGGTGCCGACTCCGACGATGGTTTCTGGGTTGAGCTTGGGTTCGATGTAAGTAATTGCCGCTTGCGCTGCGGCTTTCTTCAGATCGTCGGTTTTCATGGGGTCATGGTAGCCTGAACATAGGATGAATTTCCCGGAGATGACGCCATGCTAGAGGCCTACGTAAAGAAAATCTTATCTTCGGAAGTCTATGACATTGCTATCGAAACGCCCTTAGAAGCCGCTCCATTTCTGTCCTCGCGGTTAAACGCGGACATATCGTTCAAGCGTGAAGACATGCAGCCTATCCATTCTTTTAAGATTCGGGGTGCCTATAACCGGATGGTTAAGTTGAGCGAGCGCGAGCGGAAACGAGGTGTTCTGGCGGCTTCAGCTGGCAATCATGCACAAGGAGTCGCCCTCGCAGCATCGCGATTGGGGATCCAAGCGACAATCGTGATGGGACTCAATACGCCGGCGATAAAAGTCGCAGCAGTACGGCGATTAGGGGCGGAGGTAATACTTCGCGGTGAAACCTATAGCGATGCGGAACAACACGCCCATTCCTTAGTGGACCGAAGTGGGGCGACCATTGTGCCACCGTACGATGATCCGGCGGTGATCGCCGGACAGGGTACGGTTGGTGTTGAAATCTTGAATCAGTTTGAGGGTGATCCTGACGCGATATTCGTTCCAGTAGGTGGGGGAGGTCTGGTCGCGGGTATCGCGGCCTATGTCAAATACTTGAAACCACAAGTTAAGGTCATTGGTGTAGAGGCCAGCGGTTCCGACTGCCTCAACCAAGCGTTAATCGCCGGACGAAGGGTTCGATTACGAGCCGATGGAATGGACCTGTTTGCCGACGGAGCTTCGGTAGCTCAGGTGGGTAAGCGGCCATTTCAGATTGCGCTTAGGCACGTTGATCAAATGATCGTTGTCACGACGGATGAGATCTGTGCAGCGATCAAAGATGTTTTCGATGATGCACGTACTATCGCTGAACCAGCCGGAGCGCTTTCGGTCGCAGGTCTCAAACGTTACGTAAAGGACAAGCCGGGATCGAATAAGAAGTATGTTGCGGTAATAAGTGGTTCAAATGTCAATTTCGACCGGCTAAGACATATCTCGGAACGGGCTGAATTTGGGGAATGTCGGGAAGCGTTGCTGGGGGTGAGTATTCCCGAAAAGCCTGGAAGCTTTCGGCGTCTGTGCCGGGTGCTGGGCAAACGGGCGATTACAGAATTTAACTACCGGTTTAATGATCAGCAAACCGCACAGGTGTTTCTTGGTATCCAAGTCGGTGATCTTGAAGAGCGCAAGAACGTTGTCGATATGCTCACCAAACGGGGTTACGTCGTCGATGATATGACGGATAATGAGATGGCCAAGCTCCATGTTAGGCATATGGTTGGAGGTGCGGCGTCAGCCGCGTTTGGGGAAGTACTTTACCGTTTCGAATTCCCAGAAAGACCCGGTGCTCTGCGAACGTTTCTGACCGAGGTTGGCGTTGACTGGAATATTTCTTTGTTTCACTACAGGAATCATGGTGCGGCGTGGGGTCGCGTTCTCGTTGGATTTACGGCGGTAAACCGAGATAGGAGAGCGTTGCGTAAATACCTCGATCGGATTGGGTATCGGTATTGGGAAGAATCTGCTAATTCAGCATACCGTATGTTCTTGGTTTGATGAGCTAAGGGAGTCGAAAGATCAAGTCTGTGGACGAAGGCCTAAACGGAAAGGTCGCCATCGTAACGGGTGCAGGAGCTCACCGTGACGGAATTGGCAACGGCCGCGCGGCATGACCGCATACAGTACGTCCAAAAGTGCGATTATTGGTCTGACGCGAGCCATGGCCGTTGATCATGGACCTGAGGGCATTCGAGTAAATTGTGTTGCCCCTGGGCCGGTATTCACGCCGATGGTTTACCAGCCTGGAATGAGTGAAAAATCGCGAGACGCGAGAGTTCGTGAATCTGTCCTAGGGGTCGAGGGAACGGGTTGGGACATTGGCAACGCGGTTCGGTTCTTGGCTTCCGAACGGGCACGCTACATTACCGGCCAAACGCTGGTCGTAGATTGCGGGGCGACTCTCAAGGGACCGGAACGTGACGCGTTCGGATAGGACCTATTGAGATGCCTGGCTGGCCTATTCTTCAGCCGGTACCAGGTAACGAAGGTATTCTTCTTCGAAAGCGAGCAAAGACGGGTCCTGGATGTGATCAATATAGAGTGTTCCCATGAGATGATCGATCTCGTGTTGTATCACGGTAGCGTGAAAATCTGAGAATTCACGCTCCAATCGAGTCCCGTTCTCGTTGGTATAAGTCAGTCTTATGTGCTGAGGTCTTTCGACAAACCCCCGAAGTCCAGGGACGGATAGACACCCTTCCCAATAACCAGCGGTTTCCGTGTTTAACGAGGTCACAACGGGATTGATATAAATGGACAGAGGCAAAGCCTCGAGGTCCCCGTAACGACTCTGTCCCCCGGGCAAATCGATAATTACGAGTTGAACGGACTCGTCGATTTGGGGCGCTGCTAAACCGATCCCACCGTAATCTCGCAGTGTATCTCGCATGTCGTTGATCAGATTTGAAAAAGCGTTACCGCCAATCGCTGTTTCAGCAACAGGCTGAGCCTCCCGGCGCAGCGTGGGGTGGCCCATACGGATTATGCGACGTACTGCCATAACCACCTAGTATAACTAGGTCACCATGATCAAACCTTTCTCACTGACAATGCCATTCAAGCGGACATCTGACTCATCAGTGTTGAGGAGTCTAGCCCTCTGTATTTCGTGGGCGACACCGATAAGTATCGGTCCTGGTGAGGACGCGAACGTACGATCGTAAAACCCCCGTCCTCGTCCGAGACGCTGGCCTAAGTTTGTAAAAGCAACCAAAGGGACGAGAACGATATCGAGGTCATTTACGTCCATTCGAGACGGTCTGATGGGTTCACGAATTCCCCATTCACTTACAACCGTATCCGTTTCCCTTGTATACGTACAAAACGACATTGAGTTTGCGTGAACAATAGGTACTGCTGTTCTAATTTCTCGTTCCCAAAAACGTTCAATGCTCGGACCGAGATCGACTTCGCCGTCGCTAGCCAAGTAACACCCGATAGCCGTTATTTCTCGTACTTGAGGCCAAGCGTCTAGTGCCTCCTTTACTGCATTCGCGTGTTCACGTTGGATTTTTTCCGACAGGGTTCTTCGAGCTTCACGAAAACGTTGTCTAATATTTCCGGACATTCTCGGCCCTTTAGCGCAAACGTACTGGAAAAAAACGAGTGCGCTTCGCCACCGGAATGCCGCTGTTTGGTTGGCCCTGAACCGCTCTTGGTTCAAGGCGGTGACTCGGGCGGCATCTAAGGCTACCCGCAGCGAATGCGTTGGGTGTGCACACCGATGCCGACGCAGAATCACCTAGTTTTTTATAACGGCTCAAGGACGACACCAACTGGCGTACATTCCAGGAAGCGCGGTCAGTATAGCGAAAATTTCTGGATCTAGGGGTCGTGTTTATTACGGACAAACAACGTGGCGGAACGCCCGCACGCGGTTAGACAGCCTCTACAACGTACGTTTCTTTTGGGTCTCAATCACCTTGGCTAGACGTTTCGTTAGTTCTACTAGCTTTCCACCGGCGAGACTCTCGACCTCTTGGCTCTTCCCTTTGATTCCCAGATATTCATGCGTAATGTTGAGGGCTGTCATGACGGCTATTCGTTCGAGACCGACAATGTTTGCCGACGTCTGGGTAGTCCGCATTCGCCTGTCTAGTTCCTCCGCCGAGGCGTTCAATTCGTCGACCTCATCTTCTGGGCAGGCAACTTGAAATTCTCGATCTAGAATTTTCACTTTCACCGTTGTGGATTGCGTTTTGCTCATTTATCAAGCGCCTTGAGACGCGCGATCATTGATTCAACACGAGCCTTTGCGGACTCGTTCTTTTCGACGAGCTTGGCACGTTCGTTTGTCCAGCTCTGTTGGTTGCTCTTAAGAACCTGATTTTCTTCGACCAACACTTCACACAAGGCGATTAGCTCATCGACCTTATCTTCTAGAGCTTCGAGATCATTAATAGCCATGAGTTTCCTTGGGGATCGCGCCCCTAATGCGGTAGTGTCTCTCGAATCTTGTAGGTTGTGAAGTGCGTTAATTTGTCGCGGTAAGCGTAGTGCCAGTTTTGCGCTATCACCAAATAATTAATATCCATATGGCCAAAACGATTCCGGACATAGAGCTGTGTGACATGATTTGCGAGGTCGTTTGTCCGGACGGAATACAGTCTTTGGATAACACACAGGGTTACCCTATGGATTTTTCGGCAGTAATCGTACGAACTCAAGATTGCCACCGATGAAGATGGGGTTAGGTTTGTATTTAAATGTTGGATTTTGATGTCATCGTTACCGGCGGAGGGATTGTTGGCGCGAGTGCTGCGCTCTGCTTGGCTCGAGGTGGACAACGCGTTCTGGTGGTTGATTCGAAAGTTCCAGAGCGAACGGCTTGCCGAGATGGATTTGACGTACGAACGGTTGCACTTTCACCCGGATCAATCAGTCTTCTGCAAAGTTTGGGTGCACTGGAAGATGTTCGTCGAGCGCCTATCAATCGGATTGTTGTTTGGGAGTCTGAAGGCACTGCGACGATAGATTTTGATGCCAACGAAATTGGTGCTGAGACCTTGGCAGAAGTCGTGGAATCTAACGTTTTAGTCGAGCGGTTGTGGACAATTTTGACTGATCGGGTAGCGCTGAGAGCGCCAAGCACCGTCGATGCCGTTGAGCACTTTCGAGATCGCGTTGAGTTGGTCATCGATAAGAATGTTGTGTCTGCGGCGTGCCTTGTGGTCGCTGAGGGTCGACGGTCTGCGACGCTCCAACGACTGGGGATTTCAGTTCGGGATTATGAAAGCAAGTCGAGGGCTATTGGAACGGTCGTTTCGACCCACAGGCCACACAATGGTTGTGCCTTGCAACATTTTGGAGACGGAATATTGGCATTGCTACCGCTGCCAGAAGAGCGACGCATTTCGGTTGTTTGGAGCCTACCGGCTGAGCGCCATGCTCAGGTCATGGCGCTAGATGGCGGTGGTTTTGCGGCAGCCTTAATGCACGCTTCCGAGTCCGCACTTGGCGAAATCAGGGAAGTTGAAGAACGAGTCAGTTTCCCTATCGGGCAATCCCTCGTTTCCGACTTTAATCCAATGCCACGCGTTGTCGTGATCGGCGACGCGGCACGGACGATACACCCACTTGCGGGTCAGGGCGTTAATTTAGGGTTGGAGGATGTTCGAGGTATCGAAGCGGTTGTCGGTCATCTCAATGGTGACCTGGGCGCGAACGGTGTATGGCGTCAATTTGCAATAAAGCGCCGTGCTCGCGGACGGATGATGTTGGGGCTGATGGATTTCTTTGACCGAACGTACGGTGCTTCTGGACCGTACGGGAGATGGGTACGTAATCTTGGCGTCCGGACACTCAATAACGTGCCAACTATCAAATACCAATTAATGCGGGAAGCCATGGGAGTAGGACCGCTTGCAAACCTATATTGAGTGATAGAGCCACACTCGTCATCGTTTGATTTGTCGGAAAGAACGATCTTGAATCCGCCGGTGTATTTTGGCGAGCAACTTCAAAAAAATAGATAACAGCGGTAGATGACCCGCGGATGGTCACGAGGGCTAAGTTTTGCGGTGTCGAGGAATTACTGGTATTTCAGGAGTCTAGATAAGCAACCGCTGAGGTAGTCCAGATAATGACCGACCTTCCACCAAGGGAAAGATCCAAGCGATGAATGAAACTCCAGAGGGCATCTACTACGCCGAAAGCCATGAATGGGCGAGGCTTGAAGAGAATGGACAAGTCACCGTTGGGATTACTGATTTTGCTCAGGACGCGTTGGGCGACATCGTCTACGTCGAACTTCCGCAAATGGGGGAGTTGCTGCAAGCGTCCGTTGAAGCTGGAGTGGTCGAGTCGGTCAAGGCTGCTTCAGATATATACGCGCCGGTAAGCGGTGTTGTCGTCGCCGTCAACCAATCTCTCGAGGATGCACCGGAGGCGGTTAATGCGGACGCTTATGGCGATGGCTGGTTTTTCGCGCTTGAACCCTCTGACGTCGGCGAACTTGAGGATCTAAGGGATGCCGGGGCCTATAGAGAACTGGTTGCAGATTAATTCGACGGCAACAGACTGTTGTATAAGAGTTATTTCCTGATCGCGTCTTTGTATTCTTCGAAATCGGTTATGGGCGGCTTGCAGGAGAGGTCCTGGCAGACGTACGCAGTGACAACTCTGCGGGTTTCGGCTGAAACTAGAGAAGGAAGTTGTTTTGGAATGGGGCTGGTTTGGTCGTAAGGAATTCCGTAAACACAGCGATCTGGGGTGTAGCCTTCACGCGCGAGGGATAACCAGGAAACCATGGCTTCCTGGGGTCCACGCACCATGATCTGTTGGGGAGAATACAGGTGAGACTCAAGTCCCCTCAGCAGGGTGCAATGCCCGGCAGGGTATTGCTCGATCGAAGCGCGGGCCCAATCCAGCGTGGCATGGGCAGCTTCGACGTAGCGAGGTTCATTAAGCAAATGCCCCAGTTTTAGTAATGCAATAGCCGCCGTTCCATTCCCAGGCGGGAGCGCGTCGTCGACGGTAGGTTTGGGCCGGTGGATCAACTTGTCTTGGCCATGAGCCGTGAAGAAAAAACCACCATCGTCGTCGAGGAATTTTGCCAATAGAAGCTCAGCGAGTGTTTGCGCAAATTCAATGTCGCAAGAACGCCATTGCGCCTCCAGTAACACCAGAAGACCGTCCAGAAGATTTGCGTAGTCGTCTAGAAACCCATCGTGGCCGACGGTTCCGTTATTCCAGACCGCGGAAAGTCGATTTCCGTCAAAGCAGTTGCTGCGGATAAAGTCAGCAGCACGTTGCGACGAATTGAGCCAAGGTTCCACGCTCAGGCGCATGGCCGCTTTTGCCATCCCCTTGATGGCTAGGCCGTTCCACGAAGTGAGGATTTTCTCGTCACGTCCTGGCGCCGGTCGTTTAGATCGACGCTCTAGAAGTTTCGCTTTGGCAGATTCGAGAAGGTCTTTTGCTTCCCCTGCCTCGAAACCCAGCCTTTCGATAACAGAATGCCAAGCATCTCGACGGTGAAAATTCCATTTACCCTCGAAATTGGGGGGTTTATCTAGGCCATACAAAGTCTCGATGATGAGATATTCGTCGCCATCCAAAAGGTTTTTTATCTCGTTTCGACGCCATACGTAATAGCTCCCTTCGACTCCGTTTGAGTCCGCGTCAAGGGATGTGAAATAACCGCCTTGTGGGTGTTGCATGTCGCGAACGATCCACTCGGCCGTTTCCCTAAGAGCACTTTCAAAGAGCGGATCGGGTCCGAGACCGAGGGCGTCGGCGTAGAGGCTCATGAGCGTCCCGTTGTCGTATAACATCTTCTCGAAGTGAGGGATCATCCACTCGTTGTCGGTCGAGTATCGACAGAAACCGCCACCCACATGATCGTAGATGCCACCGCGGGCAACCCGCGTGAGTGTGGTTAGTGCCATATTGAACGAATCTCGGTCGATACGTTCTTGACGTCTTGAATAGGACCAATGACGCAGTAACCGATCGATATTGGCTGGCATGGGAAACTTTGGCGCTGTGCCAAAACCTCCATGTGCCTGATCATAGCGAGATGCGAGCTGATCGCGTGCGGCGATAAGTAATTGAACGACGTCGATTCCTTGCACTTCTCCTTGTTGGGTCATTTGCGCGAGCGCGTTTCGTAGTTGTTCCTGTTGAGTTGCGAGGTCGGATTTATTCTCCCTGTACGTGCTGGCCACTCGCATGAGTAGATCTTTGAATCCGGGTAGGTTAAAGCGTGGAGACGGAGGGAAATAGGTACCCCCAAAAAATGGCAGGTGAGTCTTAGGATCGAGAAACATGGTGAGAGGCCACCCCCCGCTGCGTTGGGTCAGGAGTTGATGAGCTGTCTGATATATCTGATCGATATCTGGGCGTTCTTCTCGATCGACCTTTATGTTGACAAAATTTTCATTCATTACGGACGCGGTGAGCTCGTCTTCAAAAGATTCGTGCGCCATCACGTGACACCAATGACATGATGAATAGCCGATAGACAGGAGTATGGGCTTATCTTTATCAAGCGCCCCTTCCAGGGCGTCGCTTCCCCATGGGTGCCACTGGACTGGATTCGAAGCGTGTTGTTGGAGATAGAGGCTAGGTTCGTTCTTGAGCTGGTTCATTCATCACCTTGATGCATTGTCGCAATAATAGCCTCGCTGAATCTTGAGGACACGCTGCAAAACCAGTTCTCAAGGCTGGGGCTTCTTAACATGAGTAAGTGGCTACACGGGAGTTGGTTGTGAAAGAATCTTGGAATGCACGGCGAACTTGAGAATCTCGATCCACAAGGGTTTCGACCGAACGTGGGTATCGTGATATCCAACATGTTTGGCGATGTTCTTTGGGCCCGTCGCGTTGGTGGTGACAATGCATGGCAATTTCCGCAAGGGGGAATGCAGCTGAACGAAACACCCGAAGAAGCTCTATATCGAGAATTGTTTGAAGAGGTGGGACTTTTGCCGACATCAGTCAAAGTGCTAGCGGTAACGAGAAATTGGCTTCGTTATCGACTACCTAAACAGTTCCGACGCCACAATTCGAATTCGCGCTTTCGCGGGCAAAAGCAGAAGTGGTATTTACTTCAGCTGGTAGGGGACGAGAACGAGATTTCAATGGACTGTTCCGATAAGCCTGAATTCGATGCATGGCGCTGGGTTAGTTACTGGTACCCGGTTACTGAAATCGTTGCGTTCAAACAGGGGGTTTAT
>JAKUTI010000074.1 GCA_022448765.1 Pseudomonadales bacterium | reverse complement strand
GGCCTCGTCTCTGCGTTGCAAGCTGCTGCTAACCGAATTAGTGATCCAGATCGCGGCGCTCCAGTCAAAGGAGGTGATGGGAATAACCAAGCGGGAGCTGGAGGCGTCGGCGGCTACAACAGCTTTTGGGTAGACCCTGGCGATCACGTGCTGGATATCGACGGCAAGTTTCGAACGTCCATCGTCTACGACCCTCCCAACGGCAGAAAACCTCGAATGACTGCGAAGGGACAACTAAAGATGGGCGACAACTTCAGCTCGTTCACCCACGATAACGACGGTACCGCTTCGTGGCTGGATATGGATGGTGCCGGCCCCTTCGATGGTCCAGAAGAGCTTGCATTGGCCGAACGCTGTTTACTTGGCTTTAGTGCTGGTCCGCCAATGCTGCCCGGCCTCTACAACAACTTTAAGCGCATCGTGCAATCCGAAGATCACATCGTCATCTTATTGGAGATGGTTCACGATGCGCGTGTGATCCGTCTTAATTCGGAGCATCCGTCCGCCGATACAAGGCATTGGCTTGGCGATTCTATCGGTCATTGGGAAGGCGACACGTTAGTAGTGGACACCACGAATTTTCGGGAGGATACCGGTCTATACGGAGGCGATGAAAACCTCCATCTTGTGGAGCGGTTTACACTTCGAGAGGACGGGCACTTGCTCTACAACTTCACGGTGGACGATCCAACCATCTGGGAACGACCATGGAGCGGCGAGTACGTATGGAAAGGTACCAACGAACGCGTCTACGAGTACGCCTGTCATGAAGGTAACTACGCGATGGGAAATATACTTCGTGGTGCACGCCTGCTCGAACAAGAAGAGTTGGCCAGACGTGGTGCTAACGCAGCCGATTAGTCCGGTTTCGTGCGGGAAACTCCTTAAATCGATCGCGTGAGGATTCTTTCAAGCTGCCTGTGCCTGTGGGCCGCAACTCAGCTACTCAGTGGTTGTGGCGCGGGTAGTGGCGACGGTCCCGCGACCCCCAGCTCAGCTGCCAATCCGAACGCGTCATCGCCGAACCAAGAGAGTAACTCCGAAGGTTTTACAAAGTTAACTGCCGCGGGGCTTCAGCGGGGTTTCGAACATTCTGCGTCGGACCTATCCGAAACCGCACGCGCGAGCGGCGGCGTTGCGGCAGCCGATTACGACGGTGATGGCGATATCGATCTCTACGTGGTGGGTGGCGATAGCGATCCCAATAGCCTTTATGAGAATCAAGGTGACGGAACGTTTGTGGACGTCGCATCGGAGCTCGGTGTTGATTTCACCCATTGGGGCAGTGGGCCAGTGTTCGGCGACATCGATGGTGACGGCGATCTCGATCTCTTTATTGGCGCGGTCGAGGGCGACCCGTACTACATACTGGAAAACCGCGAGGGCATCTTCATCGATATTACGCACTCGTCTGGTATTCGGTTAACGAGCGCCAACACCTTCTCCGCAACCTTTTACGATTATGACCGGGATGGCTATCTCGACCTTTTCCTTAGTCACTGGGGTACGAATCGATCACCGGGTGATGACACGGAAACCGTATGGCGGAACCAAGGTAATGGCTCCTTTGTCGCCTCAAGCATTGAAACCGGTATTGCTAAAGCATTGATAGAACAAAACACAGACTGGTCGTACACCCAGAATTTCAGCGACATCGATGGTGACGGCGACGGCGACTTACTGGTGGCGTCAGATTTTGGCGAGAGCCAGGTATTTATCAATAACGACGATGGAACGTTCACTAAAACGACCAACCGGACCGTCATCGTTGATCAGAACGGCATGGGTGCGTCGATGGGCGACTACGATAACGACGGCGACATGGATTGGTTTGTGACTTCGATCTATACGCTAGATGCGCTCGATTCCTCTATCGAAGGAGGCGAGGAATTGTTTGGTAATCGCCTTTACCGAAATCGTGGCACCGGCGTATTTGAAGATATAAGTGCGACCGCCGGAATAGAAGACGGCGGTTGGGGTTGGGGCAGTTGTTTTGCCGACGTCGATAACGATCGCCACCTCGACATCGTCCACGTCAATGGTTGGATCTTTGATAAGAACAAAGACTTTTCTATGGATCGCCCGAGGTATTTTCTTTCGATGGGTGACGGCACCTTCGTGGAACGCGGCTTACAACAAGGCATCAGTGGGGGTGGCCAAGGCCGAGGCTTGGTGTGTTTTGATGCGGATCGTGATGGCGATCTTGATTTGGTGATCACCAACAGTTCCGAGGAACACCTCGTTTACTACCGTAACGACACGGAGAACGGCAATCACTCGTTAACAATCCGGTTGGATGGTTCGGGTGCTAACCGGTTTGGCATTGGTGCTTGGATCACGGCGACGACGAGCGACGGTTCACAAGTGCGGGAATTAGGCGGTCACAACAACTACGTCTCGCATAATCCCTACGAAGTGCACTTTGGCTTAGGCGAAGCCACCGAAGTCGATGTCGAAGTCAGATGGCCCGATGGCAGCATCACCACGCGTGAGAACCTGGCGGTCGATCAGCTCATCACCATTGCACAAGACAGCAGCAACACCCGTTTAGTGGTCTCGCAAGGGGGTGGTGATGGTTTTTACGATCCGGGCACGGAGGTGGTGGTGTCGGCGGCGGAAGCAACGGAGGGATATCACTTCAGTCACTGGACGAGCGAAGGGGGAGGGTCGTTTACGGATGCGTCGCTGGCCGAGACCACGTTCGCCATGCCCGAAGCCACCGTAGTGATCCGGGCCAACTATTTGCCTGGGATAGCACCCACCGACGTCGTCTCGGTGGCGCGTCGTTGGAACGAAGTGTTGTTGCAAGCCATCCGTAATGATTTTGCCCGACCGACCGTGCATGCCAGGAACCTGTTTCATAGTTCCGCTGCCATGTATGACGCTTGGGCCGCCTACGATACGGTAGCGAGCCCTTACCTCTTAGGTCAGACGGTGGCGGGGGTGAGTTGCTCTCAGACTTCCTTTGATGTTCCCGACGATGTTGGGGGTGCCCGTGAAGAAGCCATCAGTTACGCCATGTACCGCATCATCCGGCACCGCTTTGCAGCATCGCCTGGGACCAGTCTCATTAGCCGGGATGCCAAGGCCTTGATGAGTTACTTAGGTCATGACATCGACGATGTCTCCACCGACTACAGCGGCGGCTCAGCCGCCGCTCTCGGTAATCATCTTGCCCAGTGTTACATCGACCTAGGACTTGCCGATGGTTCTAACGAAGCCAACGCCTACGCCAACGTCGCATACACCCCGGTGAACCCGGCGCTGGAACCGGAGCTGCCCGGCAACCCTAACATTGTCGATCTCAACCACTGGCAGCCGTTAAAGCTGTCGGTGTCCATTGACCAGGCCGGCAACCTGGTGACGGCTGAACCGACGTTCTTAAGTCCTGAGTGGGGACGAGTCAGTCCCTTTGCCTTGGACGAAGCTGATCGCACCGTCTACGAACGCGACGGTTACGAGTACTGGGTGTATCACGATCCTGGCGGACCACCCACTATCGACGGGACGCTATCGGAGAACTACAAGTGGGCGTTCTCACTGGTGGCGGTATGGTCGTCGCATCTAGAACCCAATGCTGACGTCATGATCGATATCTCGCCGGCGAGTCTTGGCAACATCACGTCGTACCCCACCCAGTTCGAGGACTACCCAGCGTTCTACAACACCCTGGCTGGAGGCGATCCGAGTACGGGCTATGACGTTAACCCCGTGACCGGGACCGCTTACGTTCCCCAAGAAGTCCCGTTAGGAGACTACACCCGAGTACTCGCCGAGTTCTGGGCCGATGGCCCTGACTCTGAGACGCCGCCCGGTCACTGGTTCGTGATCCTTAACACGGTCAATGAGCATCCGCAGTTACAAAAACGCTTTGCCGGCGTCGGACCCGAACTCAATGCTCTTGAGTGGGACATCAAGGCCTATTTCACCTTAGGGGGTGCCATGCACGATGCCGCGGTGACCGCCTGGGGCATTAAAGGCTGGTACGACTACGTGCGGCCTATCTCGTCGTTGCGAGCCATGGCCGACCGTGGTCAAAGCAGTGACCCGAACGGAGTCTCCTACCACATGGATGGGATTCCTTTAGAACCAGGCTACATCGAAGTCGTTGAGACCGGCGATGCCTTGGCAGGCGATGACGACGAACACGTCGGCAAGATCAAGTTCTTATCCTGGAAGGGGCCTACCTTTATTACCGACCCCACGGTCGAGGAAGCCGGCGTCGATTGGATCCTTGCCGAGAACTGGTGGCCGTATCAACGACCCACCTTTGTGACCCCGCCTTTTGCCGGGTATATCTCCGGTCATTCCACCTACTCACGGGCTGCGGCCGAAGTCTTAACCGCCCTCACGGGCCACGCGTACTTCCCCGGTGGCATGAGTGGCTTTGAGGTCAAAGCCAACGAGTTCTTGGTGTTTGAAGAAGGTCCTTCGGTCGACATGACCTTGCAGTGGGCCACCTACCGCGACGCTTCAGATCAGTGCTCGTTATCCCGCATCTGGGGCGGCATCCATCCACCCGCCGACGACATCCCAGGACGCCTCCTCGGTATCACCCTCGGCAACAACGCCTTTAACCTCGCCGAAGAGTACTTCGGCGGGCAGTAATCGAAGTCTGGCAACGTAAATACCTAATCATTCGCCCTTGCTTCATTTTGTTCACGCGTAACTTTGGGAAGAATCTGTAGGGACTGTTCATACAACTCGTTAACCACCTCGTTATAAAGCGCGTTGTCGCGTAATCGACACATGATTTGCTGTTCAGCGAGCGTGCAATAACCCCAAAGATCTTTCATGGCTTCTAATTTGGCCCGCCGCGCGATCTCGTTCGATTCAACCGCCACGTGAATGGTCATTTTCCATAACCGAGGAGGATTCTCGGGCGTGTAATAAAACCTGAAGCCGATGAACGGCTCGTATTCCTTAGGATCAATCAGCCCCTGCGTTGCTTGAGCATATACATCGAACTCACCGCATTTCTCCTCTGGCGTACTCACCGTATAGGGGACTCCGGTTTGTTCGTGATAACGCGTGATCTCGCCGTCCGGAACACCCAGCACGTCACAGATTTCATTCACCGTCATCCCCGAAGTGAATCCCATGAATTCGAACCTCTGATCCTGCATCGGGAGAACCAACGCCGGACGAGCAGACACAATCACGCAAATGCTTAGCAGTAGTCCAAGAAGTCCTACCTTGAAAGACAAAATTCCACGCGGCACAGCTCCCATGGGTCTCCTAGAAGCCAAAAACGCAACGCCGTAACCTTGACATCGTCCAGACCTCGGCATGTTCTTAGTTCTCCTTCCCCGAGTCTTCCCGAAGGTCGCCACGCCGAAACGCCATATGCAAAACACGAGATTTAAAACGCCAACCTGCTTCCGTACGAACAAATACATCTTGATAGTGGCCAATAGCAAACGGCCCATCGAACGAAATTGGCTCGGAACGCAAGCTTTCTGCTCCAACGTGTCGATACAGGGTGAGATAAGAAATTCCGGTCGCCTCTTCACGGTTTACGACGTTGACAAAAATGTTCGTCAGCACGTGGCGAGAACGTAATTCGTCAGGCCGCCGTTTAAGCGATGCCGCGATCGCTTGTTTTCCCTCGAGACGTGTGCCCGCTTCCAATGTTCCATCTTGGGTAAATAGGTTGACGAATTCATCGTAATCACGGAAATCGACCGCGCGCGCATATGCGATTGACAAGGCCTCACAGTCTTGTCGGATTTTCCTCCGTTCAGCGTCATCCAACCCCTTTTCCCCAATAACTTGTCGCACAAGCCTTCGATTATGCGCTGGATGCTAGGGGACCTCGAAGCAATTTACCCGGAGCAGCACCTGTATGGACGTTGTCACGAAGTAACGTTTGTCCATTGACGATGGTGGCGAGTATTCCGGTGGCCGTTTGCTTCAGACGAGTGGCACCTGCAGGAAGATCGTGAACGACTTCCGGCATATTCGGGGCGATCGTTTCGGGGTCAAAGATCGCTATATCAGCGGCGAGACCCTCGCGCAGCAGTCCGCGATCATGAAATCCCCAATGATTCGCAGGTTCGAAGGTGACCATACGAACAGCCTCTTCGAGGGAGAGTTCTTGTTTTTCGCGGACCCACTGACTGAAGACGTTTGTCTGCAGGGACGAGTCCATGATTTGAGAAACATGCGCACCCGAATCCGAGAACGTGACGACCGATCTAGGGTGCTTCATCATCTCCAAGACGTCGCGGTCAATTTCGTTATTGATCGGCATGCGGAAAAGAGCCTTAAGGTCACTGGCGAGCGCAATATCAATCAACGCCGCTGCTGGCGAGGTGCCTTGGTCCTTGGCGATGGACGCCAGACTCCTGTCGTGACCATCTGCTCGATCCATAAAGAATAACCATTCCCAATCCGGTGGGTTGACGGTAGCCCCTATCTCCTCATGCCGCGTGCTTGGAGCACTCGCGACCTCTATCAATTTCGCTCTTAATCCAGGGTCCTGGAGTTTGGCTTTTTGCTCGCTTAGCGATAGCTGACGCAGATCGCGCCAGACGTGCCAATTATCAAAGGGCAAATGCGCTTCAAACGAATACAGCACGTTTAGAGAGCGCGAGTGCACTTGCGCGAACATGCGCCCTCCAGCAACAGCCGTCTCATCAAGTAAGTCAAAATAACTACGCCAATGGCCGGGGGCTCGCCGACTGGCGAACATGCCCCAGGTTATCGGTACCCCCGATTCGACGGCGAGGTGCTTCAAGCGCTGCTGGTAGTCGCGAATCCGTTCCGGGTCCCGACCCGTCGTCTCGCCGGCAATTTCAAACATCCCGGCCCCGGTCTTGCCGATGGCATTCACAATGGTGCGAATTTCGTTCCAACTGCCGGCTCGACTAGCGACGGGCTTTCGATCGGACGTTTCATGGTTGTGCGAACGAGACGTCGTAAATCCCATCGCGCCTGCTCGAACAGCCTCTTCAGCAAGGCGCGCCATGGTCGCTACCTCTTCGTCAGTAGCTTCTTCCTCAAACGCACGCTGTCCCATGACATAAGTTCGTAGGGCTGAGTGGCCCATGTAGCCAGCGTAATTGATGCCTTTGGGTAATCCGTCAAGGACGTCCATGTATTCGGGATACGTCTCCCATTGCCATTTGATGCCGGCCAGCATCGCGTCACGCGCAATATCCTCTGCTCGCTCAAGATTCCGGAACACCAGATCGGCTTCTTCTTCGCGGCATGGAGCCAGTGTAAAACCGCAATTGCCCATAACCACACTGGTCACGCCGTGATAGCAGGAGCAAGAGCCAATGGGATCCCAAAAGATCTGGGCGTCCATATGGGTATGCCCGTCCACAAAACCCGGCGATACCACATGCCCTTCGGCATCGATGACTTCATTTGCGTTGCTATCTAGACGTCCAATTTGAACAATCGTTCCGTCCTTGATGCCAACATCGGCATAAAAGCCAGCCGATCCGGTTCCATCGATGATCAAACCATTCTTAATCGCTAGATCGAGTTTCATGACACTGCCATTAACGACGACGTTGTGCCGATCGTACGCCCGCCGCTTGCTCATAGGAAGGCCACTCGTGCGCCTTGTTGCTCGCCGTCGTACCCCAAGCAGAATCTCTGTACATCGGAATGAGACCGCGCGATGATTTTAGGTAGATTGTCTGCCACGCGATCCGTATGCGTGGGTAGAAGCCATAGGCATATCGTTCATCAAGGGGGTGGGAAATGGCTGACATCAACGCTTTTCGAGAGGAAGTTCGTGATTGGTTGGACGGGCATTGTCCGGAAGGCGCTCGAGCAGGAGGGTCCGACGACACCGGCGATGCCATGCAACGATGGCGAGACGCCCTAATTGAAAGAGGTTGGACGGTGCCTACCTGGCCCAAAGAGTATGGTGGTGGTGGGCTCGATCGAGCACAGGCGCGCGTACTCGCCGAGGAACTCGGAAGAATACGAGCTCGCCCGGCGATTATGGGCGGCATGGGGACCGGCATGCTCGGTCCAACGTTGTTGGAGTACGGCACCGAGGAGCAAAAGAAGCGACATCTAATCCCAATCACACGGGGAGAAACACGTTGGTGTCAGGGTTATAGCGAACCAGGCGCCGGTTCTGATCTTGCCGGGTTACAGACAAAGGCCGTCGATCAAGGCGATCACTTTCTCATCAACGGCCAGAAGATTTGGACTTCTGGTGCACAATTCGCCAATAGAATGTTTGCGCTGGTGCGCACGGATCCTGAAGCGCCAAAACATGAAGGCATTAGTTTCGTTCTTTTGGATATGGATCAACCTGGCATCACGGTCAAACCCATACGTACGATTGGTGGGAATTCACCCTTTAACGAAGTTTTCTTCGACGATGCGATAGCGAACAAAGACGATCTTGTGGGCGAACTCAACCGTGGCTGGACCGTTGGCAAACGTCTGCTTCAGCACGAACGCTCAGGACAAGGCGGGTTGGGTGGCGTGGGTGGAGCTCGGCCGCGTCCGCGAGCTTTTCCACTCGCCGACACAGCCAAGCAATATCGTGGTGAAAAAGATGGCCGTATAGAGGACTCAGCCGTCCGCGATCGTGTACTGACACTTGGGATGAATCAGACTGCATTGCAGTTAACCCAGCGGCGGGTGATGGCTGAAAACCGAAGTGGCGAAACCATGAGCTTTGCCACTTCAATCTTTAAGTATGTCAGCACCAACCTGACACAGGAGTTAACGGACCTTCGCTCACAAATCATGGGAACCCAAGGTATTGGTTGGGAAGGTGGATCGTTCGACCAATCGGAACTCGACACGACGCGCGGATGGTTGGGCTCTCGCGCCATGACGATCTATGGTGGCAGCAACGAGATCCAACTCAACATCATTGCGAAACGGGTACTCGACTTGCCCGACTAGTTCACTCTTGAATTCGTCACCCCACCCGCGAAGGACCGAAGGACCGAGTCGCATAGGTTATGGAATCCGATTAATCGCGGACCAATTCGACCCTCGAGCCGTATCCACATTTGACGTGGATCGAGCCGTGGTCACGGTCATACAATGATGCAGATTAAGAGTGCCAAGGATCGCATCGTGACCATCAAAGAAAGTCAAATCGAAATAGGTTCTCATACGTTTGATGTGCGGATGTCGGGCGACGAAGGAGAGCTCGTCGTCCTGCTCCACGGATTTCCCGAAACATCACATATGTGGATTCCACTGCTGGAACACCTGGGCGCCAATGGTTATCGAGCCATCGCACCCGACTTGCGCGGCTATAGCCGAGGAGCACGACCTGAGGGTGCAGAAAATTATAGTTACCCAGTAATGGCCGATGACGTACTAGGTATCGCAGAAGCTCTCGGCAGCGATCGTTTCCATCTGGTGGGCCACGATCACGGTGCCGGTCTCGGATGGTTCGTTGTCGGCAACCACGCGAATCGGATTGCGAGCTGGTCAGCGCTCTCCGTACCTCACATCGACGCATTCGGTAACGCGATAGCAAACAATCCAGAACAATCGGAACGCAGCCAATACATCTTGTTCTTTCAACAAGAGGGAGCTGCTGAAAAGATGTTGTCCGATAACGATTACGCCGGGCTAAAGGCTGTTTGGAATCAATCGTCACCAGAACAAATAGAGGAATACCTACGTGTGTTTCAACAACCAGGAGCACTCACGGGGGCCTTGAATTGGTATCGAGGGATGACGGTGGTCGGAGAAGAACGCCAACCCATCGGCGAGGTGGCGGTTCCAACCATCCTGATCTGGGGAAATCAGGACCAGGCCATCGGGCGCCCCGGCGTGGACGCAACGCCGCCTTTGATGACCGGACCGTATCGGTTAATTGAGCTCGACGTTGGACATTGGTTGATCCAAGAGGCTCAACCTAAGGTGTTAAGCGAGATCAGCGAGCATCTAAAAGCTTTTCCGGTGTAAACGTCATGCCAGGAGTCCACCCATGAGCTATCAATTCAGTGACGAACACGTCATTTCGCCCGAAGTTTACGGTGCAAACGGCCATCCACACGAAGCCTTTACCTGGCTTCGTGCGAACGACCCAGTTCACTGGACGGAAGCCCAAGACTTCCATCCTTTCTGGGCCATCACCAAACATGAAGACATCAGTTTGATCGAACGTCAGCCCGAGCTCTTCGCCAGCGAACCTCGGCCCATCCTCATGCCGGACCGAGGTTCACCCGAAATACGTCAAGAAATGATGGCTCAGATCTTTGAAAAGTTACGGGACGCCCCAAAACTCATGGAAGTGTTGGCCGCTTCTGACGCGCGCGGACTCGTCAGGTCGTTGGTACAAATGGATCCACCCGATCACCCGAAGTACCGAGCCTTGGTCCAACCATGGTTCACACCCTCCAATCTAAAAGGGCTCGAAGATCGCTTGCAAACGATCACCCGAGAAATCCTTGACGACATGGCCGGTGACGGTGGCGTTCGTGAGCTGGATTTCGTCCAGGATGTCGCGGTCTTTCCGCCCCTGCGTTTGATCGCGGCATTGCTCGGCATCCCTCGCGAAGACGAATGGCGAATTCTGACGTTAACCAATGAATTGTTTGCCGGGGACGATCCCGAGATGAAGCGAGTCGGTGACGATCCGCTATCGTTGATCGACACGATTAAAGATATCTACGCTTACTTCACTGAAATCACGGACGCGCGGCGGGCCAGCCCGACAGAAGATCTCGCGAGCTACATTGCTAACGGTAAGATCGATGGCGAATACATGCCTTATCGTGAACTGGTGTCGTACTACACCATCGTTGCCACCGCCGGGCATGAAACCACGCGCACAGCGATGGCCGGCGGTCTATTGGCTCTACTCGAAAACCCCGATCAGATGGCGTTACTTCGAGTAGGGTCGACAGACCTACTTAAACTCGGGGTGGAGGAGATGATCCGATGGTCCACGCCAGTTACGCAGTTCTGTCGTACCGCAACTGAAGACGTGACGTTACGTGGTAAAGACATCAAAGCGGGCGATAACTTGGGACTATTTTACGCGTCGGCCAATCGGGATGAAGACGTTTTCGAAGCGCCCGAGCTTTTCCGCGTCGATCGGCAGCCCAACAAACACCTAGCCTTTGGGTTAGGGCCCCACATGTGTCTGGGCAATATCTTGGCGCGGATGGAGCT
>JAKUTI010000073.1 GCA_022448765.1 Pseudomonadales bacterium | reverse complement strand
GGTTTGGGGATATTGCGGCATCCTCAGTCTCGGTCATGGGGCATTTTTTGCGCTCGGCGGCTACGCGATGGGTATGTACCTCATGCGCCAGATCGGTACGCGCGGTGTATACGGGGATCCCGATCTGCCCGATTTCATGGTGTTTCTTAATTGGGAGGAACTACCCTGGTATTGGTTTGGCTTCGATGCGTTCTGGTTTGCCATGCTGATGGTCGTTTTAGTGCCCGGGTTGCTCGCATTGGTGTTCGGTTGGCTAGCGTTTCGTTCGAGGGTCACAGGCGTCTACCTCTCGATCATGACGCAAGCCCTGACCTACGCGCTAATGCTGGCGTTCTTTCGCAACGAGATGGGGTTTGGTGGCAACAATGGCCTCACCGACTTCAAGGACATTCTTGGTGCGTCGCTGCAGTCGGACGTCACGCGAGTCGTTCTTTTTGTCGTTTCAGCTATCGCGCTGGCATCAACCTATTTATTTTGCCGTTTCGTCGTGACGTCGAAACTTGGGCGTGTTGTTACGGCCGTACGAGATGCTGACGATCGCACCCGTTTCATCGGGTACCGCGTGGAGAACTACAAAGTCTGGATATTTACCGTGTCCGCTGTCTTGGCTGGTATAGCTGGTGCCTTATATGTGCCGCAAGTTGGGATTATTAACCCGAGTGAATTTCAACCCCTGAACTCGATCGAACTGGTGGTGTGGGTGGCCGTCGGGGGTCGTGGAACATTATACGGCGCCGCGCTCGGCGCCGTGCTCGTAAATTTTGCTAAGACGTGGCTGACCAGTGAGTATCCGGAAGTTTGGCTGTTCGCTCTCGGCGGTCTATTCGTTCTTGTGACTGTGGCGTTACCAAAGGGTGTGGTGGGTTTGTTGCGCAACCTCTTGGGCAAGGAGACCTAAGGTGTTTGGAGGATCCGACGAAAAAGACAAGTCGCCGCGAAGTTTTCGACCGTTTGTCGGTCGGAGCTCTAACTTCTCGGCGCGGAAACCGAGTCGCGATGAGCTGGTCAATACGGATTCCGGATACATTCTGTATCTGGAGGACATCACCGTGAGTTTCGACGGATTTAAGGCCCTGGATGAACTCACGCTTTACATTGAAACCGGGGAGCTCCGCTGCATCATTGGGCCGAACGGCGCGGGCAAAACGACCATGATGGATGTGATCACAGGTAAAACGCGACCCGATTTTGGCACTGCGTTCTACGGCCAGCGCCTTGACCTGTTGCGACTTTCGGAACCCGAAATTGCGTCGCTCGGGATTGGCCGAAAGTTTCAAAAACCGACCGTTTTCGACAACCATACCGTGCATGACAACCTCGAGTTAGCAATGGAGGCGGACAAAAGGGTCTGGCCGAGCCTGGTGCGAAAATTGAGTGCCGAGGAACGCGACCGGATTGCGGAAGTGTTAGACATTATTGGTCTAAAAGAGGCGGTGTCGGCATTGGCGGGATCGCTATCGCACGGCCAGAAACAGTGGCTTGAAATCGGCATGTTGTTGATGCAGAACCCACTCGTGTTGCTCGTGGACGAACCCGTCGCTGGCATGACGAAGCAAGAATCGGAGTCCACTGCGGAACTGCTGACGACACTCGCAGGTGATCATTCGGTTGTCGTGGTCGAACACGACATGGAGTTTGTACGTTCTATTGCTCGGAGGGTTACTGTCTTACACGAGGGTCGTGTGCTGGCTGAAGGTCCCTTTGATGAAGTGCAGCATGACGCAAAGGTGATCGAGGTGTACCTGGGTGAGTGATGCTTAAGATCGAGCAGCTCAATCAGTCCTATGGTCAAAGTCATACGCTTTGGGATGTCAATCTGGAGGTGGATGATGGCGCTTGCGTGAGTCTAATCGGGAGAAACGGTGTTGGTAAAACCACGCTGCTTGAATGCGTCATGGGGCTACTAAAAACGGACTCTGGGTCTATCGTTTTCAACGGCGCTAACCTGTTGTCTGAGGCCGCCGAACGTCGCGCGGCTCTTCACATAGGGTACGTTCCTCAAGGACGCATGATTTTCCCGCTACTCACGGTCGCCGAAAACTTGGAGATTGGTCTTGGTAACCAACCTCGCTCGAATCGGAGCATACCGGACCACGTGTTTGACCTATTCCCGGTCCTAAAATCGATGTTACGGCGCCGGGGTGGCGATCTCTCTGGCGGACAACAACAACAGCTAGCTATTGCGCGCGCTCTCGTCATCAACCCTGATTTCCTTATTCTCGACGAACCCACCGAGGGTATCCAACCGAATATCGTGCAGGAAATTGGCGATGTCATTATGCAATTGAACCGCGAGCTCGCGATGACGGTACTGGTTGTAGAACAGAAGCTGCCGTTTGTTCGCCGCGTATGCGGACAATTCTTTATTATGACGAAGGGGGCGGTTGTTGCGTCGGGAAATATGGACGCACTCACGGAAGAGCTGGTCCAAGAGCACCTGTCGATATGAGGTCGGCGGTTGGCACGGCTGAAACTCCTACAGAAAGCTGGTCGGCAAAGCTGTCCCTTAGGTTTGAACGTCAATGGGCGAAAACATGCATGCGGGTGGGCGAACGGATTGGCCCGCTGTCCGTCCAACGACCTTTTTACCCTGAAGAAGACGTTTGCCACGCATACATACTTCATCCGCCAGGCGGCGTGGTTGGAGGAGATCAACTTGAACTAAATGTTCAGGTTGGGGAACAAAGTTCTGCGCTAATCACGACACCGGCTGCGAATAAGATTTATCGAAGCAACGGTCCGGAAAGTCGTATCAAACAACACTTCTCTGTTGAACGTAGGGGAACGCTCGAGTGGCTCCCGCAGGAGACCATTCTATTTGGCGGGAGTTCTCTTCTGACCCATACCACGGTCAATCTTGACCGGTCTGCACGTTTTAGCGGATGGGATCTGACCGTTTTGGGTCGTCCGTTCAGCGGTGATAACTACGAACGTGGCGCGTTTGATCAGAAGATAACGATCGCTGTTGCCGATACTCCCGTGTTGAACGAACGCCACCGCTGGCGGGACGAGGAACCGATGCTTGGGGCGGCGTGGGGCGTTCGGGGGAACCGTGCTCTCGCCTCGATATACGTGTATCCGGCCGACGCCGACTTGCTCAAACGGGTACAGCGACTCGTTGCGCCCGGCGTACTCGATGCAGGGGCAACCCTTCTGGCCGAGCTTCTGGTCATTCGGGTTCTTGGAACATCCCCGCAAAAGATACGTGCACTGGCGGAGAGATTGTGGACCACTGTACGCCCACTTCAGATGGGTCGAGCGCCCAGCCGCCCTCGTATCTGGTCAACCTGAGATGATGTTTCAATTACCGCGAAAAGGGGGAAGCCGATGGATTTGAGTCCGCGCGAGAAGGACAAACTACTAATCTTCGTCGCAGCACAATTAGCGGAACAGCGCCGAGCCCGTGGCGTCAAGCTGAACTACCCGGAATGTGTGGCATTAATTTCGTCCGCGATTATGGAAGGCGCTCGGGACGGGAGAACGGTGGCGGAGCTCATGACTTCGGGAGCTCAGATTATTGCGGTAGACGAGGTCATGGATGGGGTGGCGGAAATGCTGTCCGATGTACAAGTTGAAGCAACGTTCCCCGACGGCACAAAACTCGTCACTGTCCACAATCCAATTCAATAGGAAAAACGATGAATCCAGGAGAGTACCTGATCGATGACGACGACCTGAAGCTAAACGAGGGTCGACGTTCTTTCGGAATGATGGTTTCAAATACCGGCGATCGACCCATTCAAGTTGGATCCCACTTTCACTTTTACGAGACGAACCGTGCGTTAACGTTTGATAGAGAAGCCACGCGAGGCTTTCACCTCGATATCCCAGCTGGAACCGCTGTGCGTTTCGAGCCTGGTCAAGAGCGGGAGATCCAGCTAGTTGAATTTGCAGGTACACGTCACATATTTGGCTTCAATGCCAAAGTGATGGGTCAGCTGGAGGACACGGAATGAGCACACTCAATCGGCGGGCATATGCTGAGATGTATGGACCGACCACGGGCGATCGGGTGCGCCTCGCCGACACGGATCTAATGATTGAGGTTGAGAAAGACTATGCGGTGTATGGCGATGAGGTGAAATTTGGTGGTGGTAAGGTGATTCGTGACGGCATGGGTCAAAGCCAAAAACCATCGGACGAGACGGTGGATACGGTAATTACCAACGCGCTCATTCTGGATTATTGGGGGATCGTTAAAGCCGATGTGGGCATAAAAAACGGGCGGATTGCTGCTATCGGTAAGGCGGGAAATCCCGACACCCAAGAGGGCGTCGACATCGTTATCGGTCCCGGCACGGAAGCGATTGCGGGGGAAGGTAAGATACTCACGGCGGGGGGTATCGATGCGCACATCCACTTCATCTGTCCTCAACAGATAGAAGAAGCGCTGATGTCAGGCATTACAACGATGCTTGGAGGCGGGACAGGCCCAGCCACCGGAACCAATGCCACCACCTGCACTCCGGGTCCATGGCACATCGGGAAAATGCTCCAAGCGGCTGACGGCTTGCCGATGAATATTGGGTACATGGGCAAGGGGAATGCGAGCCTCCCGGCCGCATTGGAGGAGCAGGTTCGGGCAGGTGCCATGGGTCTAAAGCTTCACGAGGATTGGGGCACGACGCCGGCTGCTATCGACAATTGCCTTAATGTTGCTGAAGCAGCCGACGTACAAGTTGCTATCCACACCGACACACTCAACGAATCAGGATTTGTCGAAGACACCCTCGCAGCTTTTCGCGGAAGGTCGATCCATACTTTTCATACGGAAGGTGCTGGTGGGGGCCATGCCCCGGATATCATCAAGGCATGCGGTTTGCCTAACGTACTGCCATCCTCAACGAATCCGACGCGTCCGTATACCGCTAACACGGTCGACGAACACCTCGATATGCTCATGGTCTGCCACCATCTTGATCCGAGCATCCCGGAAGACGTAGCTTTCGCGGAATCGCGTATCCGGCGCGAGACGATCGCGGCCGAAGACATCCTGCACGATCTCGGTGCGTTTTCGATGATCGCGTCTGACTCTCAGGCAATGGGCAGAGTCGGAGAGGTGATCTGCAGAACCTGGCAGACTGCCCACAAAATGAAAGTGCAAAGGGGTTGCCTTGCCGAGGACAACGACCGACATGACAATTTTCGAGCTAAGCGGTACATCGCTAAATACACCATCAATCCTGCTATTGCTCACGGGATTGCTGAACAGGTCGGTTCGGTTGAGGCGGGAAAATTTGCCGACTTGGTGCTATGGGAACCTCGTTTTTTTGGCGCTAAACCGGCTTTGATCATAAAAGGCGGCATGATCGTCGCGGCTCCCATGGGGGATCCAAACGCGTCTATTCCAACCCCACAACCCGTCCACTATCGACCCATGTTTGGAGCTTTTGGCGGCGCACTAGGGGCAACGTCGGTTTCTTTTGTATCGCGTGCAGGAAGCGAAGCTGGGGTAGCGGAGCGTCTTGGGCTAGCGAAAGAAGTTGTGCCGGTTAAAGGCACCCGCGATATCGGCAAAGCCGACATGGTGTTAAATGACTGGACTCCAGAAATCGAGGTTGACCCCGAGACGTACGAAGTCCGAGCCGATGGCGAACGACTGACATGTGAACCGGCGACGGAACTACCGTTGGCGCAAAGATTCTTTCTCTTTTGAAGGGAGACGCGAAGACCTTGGAGATATACACGAGGTGTGACCGAACAAGTCGAACCGCGGATTCCGGTTCCTTTGGAAGGATCGTGCTCTCATTTCAACGCCGACAGAAGACGCGGCAGCGGGCGGACACTCAGTCGGGCGGCGAGATAACGATCAACTTGCCGAGAGGAACGGTCATGCGTGGAGGCGATCGTTTAGTATCTGAAGCGGGGGGTATTGTTCACGTTGTCGCCGCATGTGAGAGGGTGTCGACGGTTGCCAGTCACGACCCTCAAGCCTTGGCGAAAGCCGCCTATCACCTGGGTAATCGCCATGTTTCGGTGCAGATAGGTTCGGGATGGATCCGCTATCTGCAAGATCATGTGTTGGACGGGATGTTGCGAGAGCTCGGACTAGAGCCTGAAGAGGAGCGGGCACCCTTCGAGCCAGAAACGGGCGCGTACAATTCTCACTCACACTCTCATGCCCCTGCATAACCAGGCTAAGCTATGGCAGCTGATTAGCCCAGCGCTCCCCATTGGGGCCTACCACTATTCCCAGGGTCTGGAGCAGGCGGTTCAACGTAAGTGGATTCGTGATCGAACTGACGCGGCGAAGTGGATATCCGAGCTCCTTCACCACTCCGTTGCCTACATCGATTTGCCGATCATCTACCGAGCGCATCGGTGTTGGAATGCCCGGGATCTGGCCGGCCTTCGATCTTGGGATGATGTTTGTCGGTCCTATCGAGAGACGAGCGAGATGCGGGATGAGGAAGAAGCCATGGGGTTAGCACTCGTGCGATTGGCTAAAGAGTTGGGTCAACCAATTCCCAATTGGCAGCCCGGGTACGTGACCGCATTTTCTGTCTTCGCTGCTAATCTAGGGGTTGTTGGAATGGACGCATTGAGTGGATACGCATGGACGTGGTGTGAGAATCAGGTGCTAAGTGCCACAAAATTGATTCCTCTTGGGCACACGGAGGGTCAGCGCGTGCTGCGGGATCTTATTGAACAGATCCCAATCGCTGTTGAGAGCGCGCTTGTGTGCTCGGACGACGACATTGGCAACAGCGCGCCGGGTTTAACGCTTGCTAGCATGTGGCATGAAACACAGTATTCACGGGTGTTTCGATCGTGAAGAAAAGACGATGAAACCGGCGTTGAGAGTTGGGATTGGTGGACCGGTGGGAGCAGGAAAAACAACGCTAGTGGACGCGTTGTGCAAACGGATGCGTGGAGACTATGAAATAGCCGTCGTCACCAACGACATCTACACTCAGGAAGATGCTCAGATACTAGTCCGGTCTCAAGCGCTTTCAGAAGACCGGATCGTTGGGGTCGAAACGGGCGGCTGTCCGCACACCGCCATTCGTGAAGACGCGTCGATGAACATGGTCGCTATCGAAAATCTTACGACACGGTTTCCCGAGCTCGACGTTGTGATTCTGGAAAGTGGTGGCGACAACCTAAGTGCGACATTCAGCCCCGAGCTTGTAGACATGACGATTTATGTCATAGACGTGGCGGCGGGCGAAAAGGTACCTAGAAAGGGGGGACCAGCGATTACGCGTTCAGACCTGCTGATCATTAATAAGACCGACCTCGCGCCACATGTGGGCGCGTCGCTCGAGGTGATGGAACACGATGCGCGAAAGATGCGTGGCGCTGCTCCTTTCGTTTTCACCAATCTTTTAACGGGACAGGGACTCGACGAAGTCATTGGCTTCGTCGTCGATGAGGGAGTGCTCACGGATAATGCAGAGTGAACCCTCGGGGAAGCGATTTAGGTATTTACAACGGGGTCCAGTTGAGGGAGCCGTTGATGCCGATGGCTAATATGTTCAAGATGTTTCGAGGAGAACGTGGCGAGGAGAGATTGTTATGGCCCTCGACTCTATGCACCACAAAGGAGAATTGAATCGATGAAATTTATTTCCGCGATCATCAAACCGTTCAAACTCGATGAAGTGCGCGAGGCACTGTCGGAAATTGGCGTGACCGGAATGACGGTCACCGAAGTCAAGGGCTTTGGTCGTCAGAAAGGGCACACAGAACTGTATCGCGGGGCGGAGTATGTCGTGGATTTCCTGCCTAAAATAAAAATAGAAGTTGCCGTTGGCGATGATTTGAAGGAGCAGTGTCTTGAGGCGATCAGTCGAACGGCTAATACAGGAAAAGTTGGGGATGGGAAAATGTTTGTATTCGATCTAGAAGAAGTCGTTCGCATACGCACGGGCGAAACGGGCGTCGATGCCGTTTGAACTGGTCGCGTATGGATAAGAACAAAGAGCCTTGTCAGAACCGAAAATCGGAGGTTGCGAATGAGTGTTGAGGTGAGTCAATGGATTCGGTGGGCGAAACGCATTTCGACGGTTGCAGCGCTTCTCGGCGTGACTTGTGCAAGCGCCGACGAACTCAATGCCGGTGATACCGCCTGGATCTTGACGTCAACCGCACTAGTGCTGTTCATGACCATTCCTGGATTGTCACTTTTTTATGGCGGTTTGGTTCGCTCGCGTAACGTCCTTAGTGTGCTTATGCAATGTTTCTCCATTACCTGTGTGGTGACGATTCTTTGGCTCTTGATTGGCTATAGCCTTGCCTTTGACGTTGGCAATTCTTTCGTTGGTGGACTCTCCAAAGGGCTTTTCGCTGGCGTCGGTGAAGAAGCGGTTTGGGGCACGATTCCCGAGTCGAGCTTCGCGATCTTCCAATTGACTTTCGCGATCATTACCCCGGCACTGATTGTGGGTGGTTTTGCGGAACGGATGCGCTTTGTCTCGGTGCTGCTGTTTACAGCGCTTTGGTCAATTATTGTGTACGCGCCGATCACCCACTGGGTCTGGGCTGAAACCGGCTGGCTATTCGAACGTGGATTTCTCGACTTTGCCGGGGGTAGCGTTGTGCATATTACGGCAGGTACGGCAGCCGTTGTGACGGCGTTGGTGCTCAAAGCGCGGCAAGGCTTTCCGACGCAACCCATGCCACCACACAACATGACATTGACCATGGCAGGGGCAGGTATGCTGTGGGTCGGGTGGTTCGGATTCAATGGTGGGAGCGCGTTGACCGCCGGCGGTAACGCCGCCATGGCGATCGCCGTGACCCATATTTCGGCAGCGGCTGGAGCGTTCACCTGGATGTCTGTCGAGTGGATCAAGTACGGGAAACCGAGTGCTCTCGGCGCAGTAACCGGCATGGTCGCTGGTTTAGGGACGATCACCCCGGCGTCCGGCTTTGTGGGACCCGCTGGCGCGTTGGTGATTGGCATTGCCGCTGGCGTGGTCTGTTTTTATGCCACCAACATCATGAAACAGAAGTTAAAGATCGATGACTCTCTCGATGTTTTTCCGGTCCACGGAGTGGGTGGATTTCTCGGCATCATGCTGACGGCGATATTCGCGAGTAACACGCTTGGTATTTTTTCCGGTCAAGAGACTGTTTCGATGGGCAGTCAGTTGTTCACTCAATTTACGGGAGCAATTGCCGTCATTGCCTACACGGCTGTGGCCACCTGGGCGATTCTTCTTCTGGTCGGACGGCTCGTCGGGACCAATCGAGTCACGAGTGACAACGAGGTTCTTGGGCTAGATCTTTCCGAGCACAATGAACGTGGGTACGTACTTTAGACGCGGGAAAGTCAAAAAAATGCATAGTCTTTTCCCCTGGCGAACTTGAGGGAAGAACTGTGGGGGTGTCATTACTCGCCGTCTGCTGGTCGTAATTCGGGAAAGTTACTCAAGATGAAGGTCTGGTGCGTTGAAAGACGCGCGAAGTTTGCGAGGCGCAACGCGCCGCGAAGGAGGGCGATAGCGATGAATAATCGAGGCCGGGCTACATCTTTTATTGTCCTCTTTCTGATTTTCGTGATCTGTTCTGCGGCTGCAAGTTGTTCGGATTCGATAAACGCCCGTCCAGCATCAAAAAATGGGCCCAGCGGCGCTGCCATAACGTCACCTCAACAAACGTTAAATACTGCTCAGTTCGCCAAGGAACTGGAGGCTCAGGCGGAGGCTTTTTCGAGGGAACACAAGGAATGGCAGCCGCCGGGTGGCCCGGCGTCCGGCAGCGCTGAGCGACGGAGCGAACGCTGCGTCGGTTTCTCTGAAGAGCGTGCGGCGTTTTTCGGTGATTTGCATGTACACACAAGCTTTTCGCTGGACGCGTACAACCGGGGCGGATTCCAGACGCCCGACGATGCCTATCGATTTGCTAAAGGGGAGCCTATCGGTCTGACTCCGCTTGACGCGTCGGGTAAACCAACTCGCTTTGCGACAATCGATCGCATGTTGGACTTTGCTGCTGTGACCGATCACGCTGAGTGGATCGGTGAGGTCGAGGCCTGCCGGAATACCGAGTCTGCGGCGTATGACGCGATGGATTGTCGCAAGTTTCGTGGCGAGGTGCTTATGCCGGAAGATGAGGGCGGCGTTCTGCTGAACAAGTTCGTAATGGGCGGGCAAAGGCAGACGGACGGCATCTGCGGGGCGGACAGCGCGTTGTGTCGTCATTATGCGGGTTCCGCTTGGCGGCGCACCCAGGAGGCGGCCGCGGCCCACAATGCGCCTTGCACTTTCACCACGTTTAATGCCTGGGAGTTCAGCGCGATGCCGGGTGCTTCCAAGGTGCATCGCAACGTGATCTTGCGCAACGAAGTGGTACCCGAACTGCCGATTTCGTGGGCGGAAGAAGCGGACGCCGAGGGGTTGTGGCGCAAACTGGAAAGGAGGTGCAACGATACCGATACAGGCTGCGAAGCCATCACCATTCCCCACAATCCGAATTTATCGTCAGGGCGTTTGTTCACGGTGACCTACGCTGATCGGTCGATAGAAGAACAACGCGACCGCGCCGCGTTGCAGGCACGAATGGAGCCTTTGGTCGAGATGATGCAGGCGAAGGGAGAATCTGAGTGTCGGGCTCGTATGTTCAACGTGATCGGTACTGAAGACGAGTACTGCAACTTCGAGAAAGTGCGTTACACCGCGGAAGGAGCGCGCCCTGAAGATTGTGAGGACGGCATTGGTAGTGGCGCTCTCGGGCGGGTCGGCTGTCAGTCGCGTCTCGACTTTGCGCGTTATGGGCTGATCGAAGGATTACGTGAATATGCCAGGCTAGGGGTAAATCCGCTTCGGCTTGGGCTGATCGGCAGCACCGACACCCATAATGGTACTCCCGGCGCTACCGAGGAATACGATTATTTGGGACACAATGCCAATCAGGACGATACGCTGGAAGAGCGAATGACGCTCGATGCATACGCGCCCCACTGGATGCGTAATCCTGGGGGGTTGATCGGCGTTTGGGCGGAGGAAAACGCACGTGACGCCCTGTTCGACGCCATGAAACGACGCGAGACGTTTGCAACGAGTGGTGTGCGCATCAAACCGCGTTTGTTTGCAGGCTGGGACCTGGCTAGTGATCTTTGCGACGATCACGCAGCGGTTTCGAGTGCGTATCTACCGGGAGTGCCGATGGGAGGGGTGTTGTCGAGGT
>JAKUTI010000072.1 GCA_022448765.1 Pseudomonadales bacterium | reverse complement strand
CCTGCGGTTGCAACACTGCCAACCGGAATCATCCACGGAGATCTATTTCGCGACAATGCGCTATTTGACGAAGGGGGGTTGTCGGGGGTTGTCGATTTTCACCACGCCTCGCATCATTATTGGATCTATGATGTGGCCGTCGCAATCAACGATTGGTGCACGACCAAACAACTGTTAGATACTCACCGTGCGTCCGCATTGGTCCAGGGCTATCAAGAAATTCGTCCGTTTGAAAGAACGGAGATCGCCTGTTATCCCATTTTCGGCTTATACAGTGCAGTCGCCTTCTGGATATCTCGGCTAGCGGCAAGGTCCGCCAACAAAGATAGTCATTCCCCAGCATCTAAGGATCCCGACGAATTTCGCCGTATTGCTGCTCAACATTTACTTGGTTTTTCGGCGTTCTGACCGCGTCGAGCCAGTTGCGGCATTCTTCGACAGTTCGTTAAGAGGCTTTCAGCAGCAATTCCATAAATTGGTCATCGGCGTCAAACCAGGCCTCGTGTTGTCGGAATCCGGTCGCTTCTGCTATGGCTACAAATTGATCGAGGTCATACTTGTACGAATTCTCCGTATGCAGTTGCTCCCCTGGAGCAAATCGAAATGTCGCGCCTCCTACCCGGACGTCTTGTTGGCTATTGCTTACTAGATACATTTCGATTCGGCCCTTAAGCCGGTTATACCTGGCCAAATGCTCGAATGCTTCGGCGTCGAAATTCGCGCCGAACCGTTCGTTTAAGTGTCGGAGAATGTTTCGATTAAATTCGGCCGTCACTCCGCCGGGATCGTTATAGGCTCGATTCAGAACGGATTCATCTTTCTTGGTATCGACTCCGATCAATAACCACCCCTGTTTACCAACGACTTTTCGCACGCCTTGCATGAACTTCTTGGCATCCACCGGCTCGAAATTACCCAGGCTGGATCCCGGGAAAAACGCAACCCGCGTCAATCCATCCGTACTTGCTGGCAACCCAAACGGGGCTGTGTAATCAGCGCAGGTCGGGCACACTTTCAGCCAGGGATATGCTTCGGCAATGAGGCGAGAAGAGTGCAACAAATACTCACGAGAGATATCCACGGGGACGTATGCGCTCGGGTGACATGACTCCAGTAGCACGCGAGTCTTTGTGCTGCTACCGCTTCCGTATTCGATCAGACAAACGTTGTCTCCAATGGCCTCCGCTATTTCGTCCCCGTGCGAGCGAAGAATTGAAAGCTCTGCGCGTGTCAGGTAGTACTCAGGCAGGTCTGTAATTGCCTCAAACAATGCCGAACCACGCTGGTCATAAAAAAATTTCGGCGAGAGTCTTTTGGGGTCAGTGCTCAGCCCTCTTTCGATCTCCGCCCGTGCATCGGCCAGCACCGGTTTTTGATCATGCAGTTCGATCTCGTGAGCTAATCGACTAGAGCTTGGAGCCATTTTTCACTAGCCTAATACCGGTAAACTGCCATCGATCTTTGGCATAGAAGAAATTTCGGTAGGTATGGCGAACGTGACCTTGCGGCGAAGCACAGGAGCCCCCACGCAGGACCATCTGATTGGCCATGAACTTACCATTGTATTCACCCAGCGTTCCCGATAGCGGCCGGAACCCCGGATAGGGCGCGTAACTCGACATCGTCCATTGCCAGCATTCATCAAGCAATTGCCGCACGCCTTTACCCCCAGCAGACCGAGGATGAAAACCCCGCGATTCGGTCGATTCCAACTTGTCTCGAACTTGGTCGGCCGCACGTTCCCACTCGAATTCCGTTGCAAGTCGAGCGCCATACCAACGAGCAAAAGCATCCGCTTCATAAAAACTAATGTGGGTAACTGGGACATTGGGAATCAATTCAGATTCGCCCGCTAGCGTGTACTCGTGCCAGGTCGAATCGCGCTGGGTCCAATATTCTGGTGCTTTCCAATCTCGCTCGCTGACTTCCCGCCAGCCGTCCGACAACCACAATGACGGCGTTCGATAACCATCGTCCTCGATGAATGCTAGATATTCCTCGTTCGTCACCAACCGTTCTGCAAATTCAAAATCGTCTACCCATACACGATGCTTTGGGGTTTCGTTATCAAAACAAAAAGGTTCGTTTGCTTCCGCACCAATCATCACCAATCCACCGGTGACGGGCGCGTACGTCTGGGGTCGTGGCGACGACTGGTTATCGTCATCTCCAAGCTGATATGCCGGACGTAACGGGTTGTGACCCAAGATAAATTTCAAGTCAGTAACGATTAGTTCTTGGTGTTGTTGCTCGTGATTTAGTCCCAGGACGGTTCGTGACACGATTTCATCACCACTCCCGTGGACCGAATCGAGCAACATCTCCATGGCCACATCAACGTATCGCCGGTACTCGTGTACTTCGTCTAGGGTTGGTCGAGACAAATTTCCTCTTTCGGCCCTGGGGTGCCTCGAACCAATGCCCTCGTAATACGAATTAAATAGCTCCGCGTATTTTTCGTCGAAAACTCGATAGCCCGCGAGATGGGAGCTCAGCAGGAACGTTTCGAAAAACCACGTTGTATGCGCCAGGTGCCATTTGGGTGGACTGACGTCTGCGATCGGTTGAACAACATGGTCGTCGACGGAAAGTGGTCGACATAGATCCTCCGTTTTTGATCTTACGTCGCGGTACACATTGCTGAGTGACATCACCCGAGGCGCGGTAGCTGACATCTGTTCCCCCGATCAGGCCCGCCAGCATAGGTATCGCCTTTTCGTTTTGCAATTTAGAGAGGCCCATCCGATCAAGATGCGACTTGAATTTGTCTTAGTTTCGAATAGATAAGCGCGATACGGCCAGCATCGAACGGCGGTTTGATATACCCATAGTGCCGAGCCGCCGGGTCGACAACGACAATGTACGGAGAGTGATCGATTAAGTATCCGATCTCGGAATCGTTTGGTTCTCCTTTTCGGTAACCTATTCCAAGCTGGAGCCCAAATGATTTCACCGCAGCCCCGGTGCCCGTTAGCCCAATAAAGGCGGGTGAAAAAGCGGTCACATATGCCCCTAGCACACCCTCGTCGTCACGCTCCGGATCCACCGAGACAAGTATTCCCTGAAAACCGTCCGCCAGGTTATTCCCACCTTGACGGTTCTCTATTAGGCGCTCAGCTTGTCCGAGAATTGACATGGTGACAGGGCAGATGTCAGGACATCGCGTATATCCAAAAAAAATGAAGGACCAGTGTCCCTTGAGCTTTCCAACGTCAAACCGATTTCCCGACTGGTCGACGAGGGCATGATCGCCAAGCTCCCGTGGTTCTGGTATCGCGACCACACCAAGCGAATGTAGCTCCGCCACTCCGCTCTCCTTTGGGACTTGGCCCAGCCAGAGCAATCCCGCCACGGAAAGCGACAGGATCGAAATGAGTACAACTGCGTCACGCACGCCGGAAGATTTCGTTCGCTCGTGATCCATTCAAACAGCGCTTGGCAAATAATGGTCTACGAGGAGAGCCAGAAAGAGCAACATGAGGTAGGTGATGGAGTAACGAAACGTGCGGATGGGGACCCGTTTATCGTGTTTCGTGAACATCGCGACCGCCCAGAAAACAAATATGGCTCCAAGGGCGAGCGCGGCTAATAAATAGGGCCATCCGCTCATACCAATGCCGAACGGAAGAACGCTGCACACCAACAGGATCACTGTGTAAAACAGAATTTGCCACCGCGTGTAGGCCTCTCCGTGAGTAATCGGCAGCATCGGGACATCTGCTCGCTCGTATTCCGCTTTACGATCGAGAGCTAAGGCCCAAAAGTGAGGGGGTGTCCACGCGTAGATGATTAGTACCAACAGCAATGCCCCAGGCTCGATGCTATTCGTGACAGCCGCCCATCCAAAAAGCGGCGGTGCGGCGCCAAACAACCCCCCAATAACGATGTTCTGTGGCGTCGCTCGCTTTAAGTAAAGCGTATAAACCAAACCGTAGCCAACCCACGACGCCAGGTTGAGAAGCGCGGTCAGAGGATTCACAAGATAGTAGAGGATGACAAATCCAACCGACCCCGTGATCCCAGCGAACACGAGGCCCTGCGACGTTGACACACGGCCGGTCGCAACTGGTCGATCTTGGGTTCTTGCCATCCGCGAATCAATCTGCGCGTCCGCGATGTGGTTGATGGCGGCAGCCGACGCAGCAACTAAAGCAATACCCAGCAGGCCAAACACAATGATGTCCAGAGGGACCATCCCCGGGACCGCCAGAAACATCCCGACCGCCGCACACATCAACATCAGTAAAACGACCCGCGGCTTGCATATTTCGAGGTAATCACGCCACACATAGCGCGCTCTTTCGATCGATGTATCACTCAACGGCTGTGGTTCCTATTTTGCATCTGCGGTTCCTGGTTCGGGCCCAACGCAACGTTAACGGTGAGAACCATCAGCAATAGCACGGCGCCACCGGCATTGTGTAATACAGCCACCAAAAGCGGTAGATCGAAAAGAACGTTCGAGATACCCAGAACCCACTGTATACACAAAACGCTACCGAGGGCCCAACCGAAAGGGCGAGACCGAAGATGAAAGACCAACAATCCAACAACCACGAAAACGATGACGGCTCCCAGACGATGCACCACTTGAATCGCGACACGTGCATCACTGTCTAACTGGCCACCGAGGTAGTTGGGTCCAATGGTCTGAGCAAAATCAAACCCGCGTTCAAAGTCCATTGTAGGTATGAACTGACCATGGCAGGTCGGGAAATCCGGACATGCCAGAGCCGCGTAATTCGACGTTACCCACCCCCCAACGGCGATCTGTAATACCACGGCGACTAATGCGAGTTGAGCCCATTTCTTCGGAACGGCTATTACGCCGATCGCTGGCCGCAGTGATAGGACGTACCACCAAAGTACTGACAATGTGGCAAAACCACCCAGCAAATGCGCTGTCACAACCTGCGGCCAAAGTTTAAGAGTTACCGTCCAGGCCCCAAACGCGCCTTGCACGATCACCAGGGCCGCTAACGTGAATGGAATGAAAAGGCGCTGACCTTTTGACCAGGCCAACGCCAGTATGCCTAGACACAGTATGCCAAGGCCCGTCGCAAAATAACGGTGGACCATCTCGGGCCAAGCCTTCGCCGGTTCGACAGGAATTCCCGGATAGCGCGCTTCCGCCAACCGAATCTGCTCATCGGACTCCGGAACACCTAGCATTCCGTAACAACCCGGCCAGTCTGGACATCCGAGTCCAGCGTCAGCCAGACGCGTATACGCTCCCAGAACAACGACCACGGACGCGAGCGCCAACGCGGCGTATACAACCCTACGGAGTAGTCTCGTGGGATTCATGGCTCCTCTCTTTTTCTTTACAGCGAATAGCGATACGGATCGCCAACGCGATCGTATGATGCGGATGAATAAGCCCCCATTCGACGTAATTCCTTGGACCCAAGCTTCTCTAGAGTTTCACACGTGTCTTCTAAGTTGTCGCAGTACCGAAACCGTGTCGGGTTCATAACCCCGCCAGATGCGAAAGGCTTCTGCCGCCTGTTCAACCAACATGCCCAAGCCGTCCGACGTCGCCGAAGCAACGGCCTGCGCCCACCTAACGAACGGTGTATTGCCATCTGACCGGTAGTAGAGATCGTAGCAAAGTGCGTTTCGAAGCGTGTCTCGAGTCACAATCGCCCCTTCGTCATCGATTCCAGCAGAGGTTGCATTGATCACGATGTCCCACAATCCCTCAATCTTGTCGAGCCCGGTCCAATCTACGCCTTCAAACTCATCCGCTAATTCACGAGCCTTCCTCTTGGTACGATTCGCGATCGTGACGGCTCCGACAGAACCTCGTAGCAGCGGACCAACAATTCCCCGCGCCGCACCACCAGCCCCGAGAATCAGTACGCGGGCACCGGTCGGAGACCACCCGAGTCGCTCCAAATCACGCATAAGGCCAATGCCATCCGTATTGAATCCCTCAAAACCTTCTTGCGTCGGCTTTATTGTGTTGACAGCCCCGGCCTCGCGACTGTACTCGTCCCGAAAATCGACCCAATCATATGCCTGCGATTTAAACGGCACCGTCACGTTCAATCCGCACCCACCCGCATCAAAGAAGTCGGCCGCTCCAGACGCGAACCCATCGGGGGGTGTTTCAATGAATGAGTACGTCAAGGAGTCCTCCGACTGCCGCGCAAACGCCCGATGAATTAGCGGCGAGAGACTGTGTGCAACGGGGTTTCCAATGACAGCGTAGCAATCCGCACTCAACGCAATACCTCACCACTACCAGCGACCCGTATTCGGCTCGGTCCTGTGGATCCAGAGGTTGCGCCCGGTAGAATAAAATCCACCTCGTCACCAAAGTTTTTCGTCACCTCCGCCTGGCAAGTGCTCGGCTCCTCTCCAGACCGATTCGCCGAGGTTGAGACGAGTGGCCCACCAAACCGACGGGCCAACTCTCGGGCTTGTTCGTGACCAGGAACGCGAGCGGCCACCGTCCCTCGACCCCCCGTTATCCAAACTGGAAATCTGTGTGTCTCCATCGTCCAAGTCTCTGGACCTGGCCAACTACTCATGACTTCCTCGCGTTGTTCTGGGTTGAGACCCATAAGCTCTGCCTCGAAGTCCGTCGCCTGACCGCCGATTAGAATCAATCCATTTTGAATAGGCCGATGTTTGAGCTTGAGTATTCGTTGCACACTCGCAAACGAATATGCATCGCACGCCAGGCCCCAAACGCCTTCACAGGCGTGTACGACTACCCCCCCTGTCAATAGGATATCGGTCGCGCGTTGAACCGCATCGTCATTCACTCGCTGTTCAGGGACGCCTGAACCGAACGGTTTTGTTCTGCCACTTTCTCCCGATTCTGTGTCCGATCTTCCGACAAACGTTCGGCGAGTTCGTCATTGCCAAGCGCGAGTATCTGACCTGCCAAATAACCCGCATTTTTGGCCCCCGTTCGACCCACGGCAACGGTTGCCACGGGAATGCCCGGCGGCATTTGCACCGTCGAAAGCAACGCGTCAAACCCCGAAAGTGGACCCGCATCCATTGGTACACCAATCACGGGCCGCGTCGTGTGCGCGGCGACTGCACCGGCAAGGTGCGCGGCTAATCCTGCGCCACAAATAAACACACCACATCCTCTTGATTCAGCATCGCCAACGTATTCCGCCGTTTCACGAGGCGTTCGGTGAGCCGAACTCACCCTCACCTCAAACTCGATTCCTAAATCGCCAAGGACTTCCGTGGCCGATTCCATCGCTGACCAATCGGATTGAGATCCCATCAAAATTGCCACCCAGCTCATATTTGTGCCCTACGTTCCAAAGCGCGCAAAATATACCCACCCAGTCGACTGGCGACAAATGAGAATATCGTGCGCACTGGCGAGTACCATTCTTACAACCATTTCATCCTGATCGTGCCCTAATTCGCACCCATCAACCCCAACATGTTCTCCACCTATCCGCCGCCTCGGGTTGTCCTCGCTTACCTTTCAGGCAAAATTGCGCCCCATCGCTGCTTTTTTGGCATTTTTCGATAATCTATTTCAATGGCACAACTCAACATCCTCGAGTTTCCTGACCCGCGCTTACGCCAAAAAGCGTTGCCCGTTGCGCGAGTAACTTCCCGAATTACCGAGCTGATCGACGACATGCTTGAGACCATGTACGCCGCACCTGGTATCGGCCTAGCAGCAACACAAATCGATGTGCACAAGCGTATCGTTGTTGCCGATGTCTCCGAATCGCGTGATCACCCCTATGCACTTGTTAACCCAACGGTCCAGGTGCTTGGTGGATTACAACGACGAGAAGAAGGATGCCTTTCAGTTCCCGGCTTTTTTGAGGAGGTTGAGCGTGCCGAACGCATTCGCGTTTCAGCGCTCGACAAACTTGGCAACGCCCAAATTTTCGAAGCCGAGGGGCTCCTTTCCGTCTGTATTCAACACGAGTGTGACCATCTCGAAGGCCGGCTTTTCGTCGACTACTTGTCCACGCTGAAGCGAAGTCAAATCCGCAAGAAACTCGCCAAGCTAGCGCGAGCTTAGTCCGATGCGTTTAGGATTTGCCGGCACCCCGGACTTTGCCGCCATCATACTTCGCGAACTAACTAGGACCCCTCACGATGTTGTGCGAATACTCACCCAGCCTGCCCGTCCGAGCGGGAGAGGGCGCAAAATCATTTCAAGCGCTGTTCAGCAAGAGGCTGATCGCCAAGGCATCCCGTGTGTTGCGCCAACCAATTTGAAGGGTCGTGGAGACCTGGTCGCGGGCCTCGACCTTCTCATTGTCGCTGCCTACGGAATGATTCTTCCTCCGGAAGTATTCCGTGCCCCCCAATTTGCCAGTTTGAATGTCCATGCCTCTCTGTTGCCCCGCTGGCGCGGCGCGGCGCCAATTGAACGATCGATCATGGCCGGCGATACCGAGACGGGAGTATCTATCATGCAAATCGAGGAAACGCTCGATACCGGACCAATATTTACGGTCGCACGTCACCAACTAACCGGCGACGAGACCGGGGGTTCCCTTTCCACGGCGCTAGCCAAACTCGGGAGCGCAACCCTGATTGACCTGCTAAGCGATTGGAGCTCCCACGCGCCGGCTTTGCCCCAAAACCATCAGCAGGCCACGTACGCCCACAAGCTGAAGTCCGTCGAGTCTCTGATCTCTTGGACAACCACGGCCGTCGAAATCGAGCGTACTGTTCGAGCCCTGGCTAATCGGGGTGCCGCGTACACTAAAGTAGGAACCGATCGCATACGTATTTTGAAAGCAACGGCCTTAGACGGGTCGACGAACCCCGGCAAACTGGTTAAAACGGCCCGTGGCCTCGCTGTGGGATGCCGCGAAGGTCTTCTATTGCTCGACACCATCCAATTGAATCGAGGACGAGGAACTCCGATGTCCGTTGATCAAGCCGCCAACGGTCACGCCGACTTATTTACAGTAGGAACCCAATACGATGTCGTTGGATGATCCGCGGGCCGCAGCCGCGCGCACCATCCGCGCCGTATCCGCCGGCGAGTCGCTCGAAAGAGCGCTGGACGCCTATCGCGACCATTCCGAACGAGCACTTATCTTTGAGCTCAGTTACGGCGTCCTCCGTCATTGGTTTTCACTGTCCGAATGGCTCGATTCGCAACTACGAAAACCGCTCCGAAAAAAAGATCTAGACGTCTATTGTTTAATCTTGGTGGGCAGATACCAGTTACAAAACTCTTCCATTGCAAATTACGCTGCCGTGAATCTCACTGTTGAGGCGGCCCGACACCTCGACAAGAGTTGGGCTTGCGGACTCGTTAACTCAGTCCTACGCACACCAAAGAAGTCCGTCCAGCCAAGTATTGAGGCGCGCTTTGAAGCCCCGTCTTGGTTAATCCAATCCATCCAACGTCACTACCCCGAATCGGCAGAAAAAATTCTACAAGCGAACAACACCCGCGCTCCCATGACCTTACGAGTCAATCGGAACCGGCAAACAGCAGAATCTCTTGCTCATGTTCTCCGGAATCACGGCATAGCCACGGTCCCCGGCAACCTGGCCAACTCTTTGTCGCTAGCGACACCACAGGCGGCGAATACGATCCCGGGATACAACGAGGGGTGGTTTACGGTACAAGACGAAGCCTCGCAGCGTGTTATAGAAGTGTTAGCGCCACAGCCGTCGGCGCGCGTACTTGATGCCTGTGCAGCGCCGGGGATAAAGGCCTTACAACTCCTGGAAGCGCACCGAGACATCGACCTGACCGCCGTCGATATCGACGCGACACGGAGCCCATTCGGAGAAAACGAGTCGCTTCGGCTTGGCCGTCCGTTGAAGCTTCACGCGGCCGATGCAACTCAGCAAGATTGGTGGAACGGCGTATTATTTGATTCAATTCTCATCGACGCCCCATGTACCGGTACCGGCACGCTGCGACGAAAGCCGGACATCAAGGTGCATCGGACCCCTGAAGACGTCGTCCTTTTGCAAAGCGGACAACGACACCTGTTATGCAACCTATGGCGCATGTTGGCTTCTGGGGGTACCCTGTTGTATAGCACTTGTTCGATCCTGCCGGACGAAAACGATTCAGTGATTCAACATTTTCTGGGTCAAACCGCCGATGCGGTGACGGAGCCCATTTCCGCCAACTGGGGCCATGCGACCCGGTTCGGTCGTCAAAGCCTTCCCGAAGAGGGTGGCGCGGACGGTTTTTTTTATTCTCGAATAACCAAGTTGTAGTGATCCGCTCATGAAAATCCTGATTCTAGGAGTCGGTAAGGTTGGTGGAACCCTGGCGGAACACCTTGCCGGCGAGGCATTTGACGTCACCGTGGTCGATCTTGATGAACAGCGTTTACAGGAACTGCGCGACAGGCTCGACATACGTACCGTATACGGACACGCATCGAGACCCGACGTACTTCAGCGAGCGGATGCCGATGACGCCGATATGCTAATTGCGGTGACCGGGAGCGACGAAGTCAACATGGTCGCCTGCCAAGTAAGCTACTCCCTCTTTAAAACACCCATGAAAATCGCTCGAATTAGAGCGTCAGCCTATCTAACGGGATCGGATTTTTTTACGCAGGATCACATGCCGATCGACGTGCTAATAAATCCTGAAGAGGTCGTCACAGACCAAATACGACAACTACTGCAGCATCCAGGCGCATTACAGGTTCTTGATTTTGCCGATGGCCGCGTCCAGCTTGCCGCAATGCGCGCGTACCCCGACGGCAAGCTGGTCGGCCAGCGAATAATTGCCTTACGTGATCACATTCCTAATGTTGAGACGCGTGTGGCGGCAATTTTTCGACAGGGTCAGCCAATTACGCCCCGCTGGGATACCATCGTCGAAGCTGAAGATGAGGTTTTCTTCGTGGCCGCCGCTGAAAATATAAGCGCCGTCATGGAAGAGTTCCGACACGTCGAAAAGCCTTTCAAACGAGTCATGATTGCCGGGGGCGGAAATATCGGCGAGTCACTAGCTCGCTCCATCGAACCTTCTTTTTCCGTGAAGGTGCTTGAACATAGCGAGGGACGCGCCGACGCCGCCGCACAGAGACTCAGCTCGAGCGTCGTGATCCTGGGCGATGCAACAGATCGGGATCTCCTGATCCAGGAAAATATCGAACGTACCGATGCATTCTGCGCAGTAACTAATGACGACGAGGTCAACATCATGTCGTCTATGCTGGCGAAACAGTTAGGCGTTCGCCAAGTAATGACGCTCATTGGCAAACCGGCATACGTGGACCTAATGCATGAGGGTTCGATCGACATCGCGATATCCCCT
>JAKUTI010000071.1 GCA_022448765.1 Pseudomonadales bacterium | reverse complement strand
GACAGGATTGCCGAAGTTCTGTCTGGTTCCGATATGGTGTTCATTACTGCGGGTATGGGTGGCGGTACGGGCACGGGGGGAGCACCCGTCGTGGCGCAGGTGGCTCGAGAGCTCGACATACTAACCGTCGCGGTCGTCACAAAGCCCTTTCGATTTGAAAAACGAATGGAATCGGCTGAACAAGGGATCGAAGAACTTGCACAGCATGTTGATTCGTTGATTACTATCCCGAACGAGAAACTTTTGGCGGTTCTCGGCGAAAGAACGTCGATGGTCGATGCTTTCTCGACAGCTAACGAAGTCCTATGTGGCGCCGTTCAAGGTATCGCGGACCTGATTATACGTCCAGGAATGATCAACGTTGACTTTGCGGATGTACGGACAGTCATGTCTGAAATGGGGATGGCAATGATGGGTACAGGGAGAGCCTCAGGGGAGAGTCGAGCGCGCGATGCCGCTGAAGCCGCGATTCGAAGCCCCCTTCTTGAGGATATAGACCTTCAAGGCGCTAGAGGGGTACTTGTTAACATCACCGCGGGTCCTGATCTAACGATTGGGGAATTTACTGACGTTGGTGAGACGATCAATACTTTTACATCGGAGCGAGGGTTGGTTGTTATAGGTACCGTAATTGACACGGAAGCTGCAGAGGAACTGCGTGTTACCGTGGTTGCGACAGGGCTAGGTGAGACTCAACTTCCAACCATAGTGGTCGACAACGCGCACGAGGGAGAGGATGTTGAAGAAGGGTCAGCTAATCGTCCCGATTATGACGAATTGGATAGACCAACGGTTTTGAGAAAAAAGCGGCGGGTTAGCAGTGATCAAGAACTCGGATCCGAAGAAGCGCAGAACAAGGATGCAGATTACTTGGATATTCCTGCCTTTCTGCGCCGACAAGCAGATTGAAACTCTCTTTCGTTTGCCTTAAACACGGACAAGCTGACCGGTATTTCGACAATCATCCTCTTAATTTCGCGAACGGTAAAAAACGTCATCTATATCGAAGTTTTGGCGCCATGACGATACAAATTGATACAACTTGTTGATGTTGCGTCGTGGTCATAATAACGAGCGATTGCTAACATCCGACGCCGTTCTTGGGCCCTGGTTCAACGCACGGCTATGATCAAGCAAAGAACGCTAAAAAATCTTATAAGGGCTACGGGTGTCGGTATGCACACAGGCGAGAAAGTGTATCTCTGTCTGCGGCCTGCGCCGCCTAATACAGGCATCGTATTTTCTCGCACGGATAATGACTCGCCGGTACCGATACAGGCCAGCGCAGACAACGTATCTGATACCACTATGGCGACGTCAATCGGCGAAGGACCCAACAAAATTTCGACGATTGAGCACTTGATGTCAGCCATGGCCGGGCTCGGGATCGATAACGCGTTCGTTGATGTAAGTGCGCCCGAGCTGCCCATCATGGATGGGAGCGCTGCCCCCTTCGTATTCTTAATTCAATCAGCAGGATTTCAGGAGCAAGATGCAGCAAAACGTTTTATCCGTGTCCTGAAGGAACTTAGTTACGAGGAGTCTGGAGCCAAGGTAACGATATCTCCTCATAGTGGTTTTCGAGTCGAATACACGTTGGACTATGACCATCCGGTTTTTCGGACGCACGTCCGACACGCGGCGATAGATTTTTCGACTACTGCCTTCGTTAAAGAGGTAAGCCGTGCGCGAACGTTCGGTTTTCTCGCGGATTTTGAAAAGTTGCGTTCGATGGACCTTGCTCGAGGTGGCAGTTTAGACAACGCCGTGGTTGTTGATGACTTTAGGATTTTGAACAACGACGGACTCCGTCAGGGGGATGAGTTTGTTAAACACAAGATTCTTGACGCGATCGGTGATCTTTACTTGTTAGGACATAGCGTTATTGGGGCTTTTCGCGGTATTAAATCCGGACATTCGACGAACAACGCGCTACTTCGACGTTTGTTGGCGGATCGTGATGCATATGAGGTAGTTACTTACAGTAACGATTCTGAAAACCCGATCTCGTTTGCCAAACCTGCGTATTCGTCTACCTGAGGCTCCCAAACTTAATCTTCTTCATCCCATACTAAGAAACGCTTATAGGAAATCCTATTCACCGGAGGTTACTTGTGTGAATTCCGACCAGACGAATTAGTTGGTCGGGCTTGCTTGAACTTTTGTAACGCGCGTTCAAGTTCGGTTCCTTTGTCGCGATCAGCCAGCTTAGCGAGCGGTTCCTCCGGTGGTGACGAAGTCTTTTCTGGGTCGCTGTGTTCGTTCGTGGAGGGTTCGAGTGAAGACATGGAACGAATGACTATTTCTTCGATTCGCGAAAATTCTTGGAGTTCGCGAAGCTGATCTAGCAACTTAGGATTTTCGAACCGGAGTCGGGTTGCCCAAGAGGCGTTCGTTGCATGAATGATTAACTTTTTCCCGCGAACGTTCGCGACTTCGAACTGGGCCGAGAGATATACGGGAAGAATAGATCGTAAGATATTCGTTCTATGTTCCTGATCTAGAACTCGTCGTAGAAGTTTGTCGAGGGGGGAATTCGTGCGGTGAGAATCCGCTCCCCGGCGTAACAGAGCTTTTAATTTATTCTTGGACAAGGATGCTGTTCAACCGAAAGGATCGGGTTCGTAGTGTTTATCGATCGAGACATAATAGATCTACAATACGCGTGGGGTCGAACACTATTCCGCGAACCAAGTGTGACCGTCGGCTATAGTTCGCGGTCAGCGTTTGAGCGTACCTTTGTGTGTTCCTGATTCGAGTTAAAATAACGGTTTCCCGAATTTCAAAAGATTATGTTTGGCCAATTAATCCGTAATTTGTTCGGTACTCGCAATAGCCGAGAACTTAAACGAATGGAGAAAACGGTTGCTCGTATTAACGGTTTCGGTGCTGATTTGCTCGGATTGTCGATGCAGGAATTGAAGAGTCGAACTGCCGAATTACGAGAACGACATCTGAATGGCGAGACGCTGGACGATGTTCTCCCGGAAGCATTTGCGTTAGTCCGTGAAGCCGCGGAGAGGGCGAGCGGGACGAGGCACTATGACGTTCAACTTATTGGTGGGATAACGCTACATGAAGGCAAGATTGCTGAAATGCGTACCGGAGAAGGGAAAACGTTGGTAGCAACGTTGGCTGGGTATTTGAATGCGCTGTCTGGGAGTGGAGTTCATATCGTCACCGTTAATGACTATCTAGCGCGTCGGGACGCGGAGTGGATGGGCCCGATTTATGAAGCTCTCGACATGACCGTCGGGGTGGTGCAGTCGGGGCAGGATATGGATTCGAAACGTTCGGCCTACGCGGCTGACATTACCTATGGAACCAATAACGAATTTGGATTTGATTACCTTCGCGACAACATGGCTTTTAGGAAAGACGATCGACTCCAAAGACGCCTCAACTTCGCAATTGTCGACGAGGTCGACTCGATCCTAATTGACGAAGCACGGACACCCTTGATTATTTCTGGGCCAGCCGAAGAGAGCACTGATCTTTATCGGAAGATCGACAAACTTGCGCCTAAATTGGTGCAGCAAGAAGTAGCTGAAGCTGCATTACCAGCGATTATGGGTGGAGAGGAAATAGAGGACACCGGCGACTTTTTTGTGGACGAAAAAAATCGCCAGGTGGAATTAACGGAGCGAGGCCATTTGGCTGTTGAGGATGAGCTAAAACGGAATGGGATGCTGGGGGAGGCAGATAGTTTGTATGCCGCCTCGAATCTGGGGCTTTTGCACCATGTTCAAGCTGCCTTGAAAGCCCATTTTCTGTTTAAACGTGACGTCGACTACATGGTCAAGAACGGCGAAATCATTATTGTCGACGAACACACTGGTCGTGCTCAGCCCGGCCGCCGGTGGTCCGACGGTATCCATCAGGCGGTGGAAGCGAAGGAAGGTGTCTCAATACAAAACGAAACCCAAACAGTAGCTTCGACCACCTTCCAAAATTACTTCAGGCTTTACGGAAAACTTGCTGGTATGACAGGGACCGCGGATACAGAAGCGTTCGAGTTCAAACAGATATACGGCTTAGACGTTGTGGTTATCCCGACGAACGTTCCAATGATCCGGGAGGACCGAACCGACCTCGTGTATCTGACGGTCGAAGAAAAGTTCGAAGCGATCGTAGAAGAAATAGGAAATACCGTCGAAGCTGGGCGCCCGGTTTTGGTCGGAACAGCTTCGATCGAAGCGTCTGAAAGGATTTCCAGTGAGTTAAACCGAGCCAAGATCTCTCACAATGTTCTCAATGCCAAACAGCACGAGAGTGAAGCTGAAATTATTGCTCAGGCAGGTCGTCCAGGAGCTGTGACTATCGCTACAAACATGGCTGGACGAGGCACCGATATAGTGCTCGGCGGTAATTGGCAAACTGAGGTGGAGAAACTTGGCCAAGAACCAGACCCAGCGACAGTCGCGAATATCAAGGTTTCTTGGCAGGAAACTCATGACCAAGTGGGCGCCGCAGGAGGGCTCCATATCGTTGGAACCGAGAGGCACGAATCTCGCAGGATCGATAATCAGTTGCGAGGTCGTTCAGGACGGCAAGGCGATCCAGGGTCTTCGCGTTTTTTTCTTTCGTGGGACGACAACCTACTTCGGATTTTCGGAGCCGAACGGGTTCGCGGACTCCTAAATCGCGCGTATGAGGAAAAGGATCCTGATACGGGTGAGAAGATTAAGGGTGTATCGGCCGAGGGAGCGATATTCGATCGTTCCATAGAGCGCGCACAGCGCAAGGTGGAGGGGCGGAATTTCGATATACGCAAGAATCTCCTGGAGTACGACGACGTTGCCAATGATCAACGAACTGTGATCTACCAACAACGAAATGAGTTAATGGAGACCGCCGATATTCGCGACATGCTAGCGGATATTCGAGCAGAAATTGTGGACGAAACGATTTCTGACCACATTCCGCCGGAAAGTATCGTCGAACAGTGGGACATACCGGAGCTAGAAAAGACCTTGGTATCGGAGTTCAACTCCGAACAAACGCTCGGGGAACTAATTTCGTCTGAAGAAGAAGTCACGGAACAGGGATTGCGTCGAAGCATTAGCGAACGAGTTCAGCAGGAATATGAGTCGAAAGTTGTCGCATGGAAGGCGGAAGGCGTAGACATGGATCGCGTCGAAAAAGAAATCATGCTCAGCGTTCTCGATCAAAAATGGAAAGAGCACTTAGGCACGATGGACCATCTTCGCCAAGGAATACATCTACGGGCATATGCCCAAAAGCAGCCCAAGCAAGAGTACAAAAGAGAGTCTTTCGAACTTTTTCAGGACATGCTTTACAACATCAGACGGGACGTAATTAGGATTTTGTCTCGCGTTGAATTGGATCGTGGTGAAGACCTTGGAGAGTTGGAGAGGAAACGTCGAGTTGACAATAACAAGCAGATGCGATTTCAGGGTTCGGAAAGCGCTATGGTCGGTGCGGATCAGAAGGGCGTACCTGGTGATGATTTGACGATTGATTCTTCGCCGGTAGGCAAACCGCAAACGTTTGTTCGCGAAGATCGTAAGGTTGGACGTAACGAAAAGTGCCCCTGCGGTTCGGGCAAGAAATATAAACAGTGCCACGGTCGAGCGGCTTAGTTTCGTGGGGATGGTCTAAGTGCCCGTTAATTTGCCTTCCATAGGGGTACTCGACGAGATCCCTGGAATTAGAATAGGTACGGCCGATGCTGGCATTCGTGACAAAGGTCGTGATGATGTTGCGGTTTTTGCGTTCGAGCCCGGAACGACCGTTGGAGGCGTCTATACCCGTAACAGATATCGAGCCGCTCCCGTCGAGATCGCGTCGGCGTGTCCCGGTCTCGCCCGTGGTTTCGTGGTCAACAGCGGCAACGCCAACGCTGCCACCGGCGAACGTGGCGTGAATGATGCACGGGAGGCTTGCTCGCATTTAGCTTCCCTCCTTGAATGCGGCGTTGAAGAGGTATTGCCATTCTCGACGGGGGTCATCGGTGAATTCTTGCCGATGGAAAAAATGCTTGCCGGTATCGACCGTGCGTTTGACGCTCTGAATCCAAGCGATTGGGCGCGGGCAGCAACCGCCATTATGACAACTGATACCGCCCCAAAAGGTCTTTCAAATCGTTTCAGATTAGGCGGTCGTGATGCAGTTGCTACTGGAATTGTGAAAGGCTCTGGCATGATTCGACCGGACATGGCGACGTTATTAGCCTTTGTCGGGACGAACGCTTCGATAACGCCGGAAGTTGCGAGGATATTGACTTTTGATCTAGCTGAACAAAGTTTTAACCGATTGACAGTCGATGGGGATACTTCGACTAATGACTCTTTCATGGTCGTTGCATCGGGAGTAGGCGACCACGAAGTAATACGTGATAAGGAATCACCTGAGTATTCGCAACTGCTTGAGGGTTTGGCCCCGATCGTTCGGGAGTTGGCGATGCGAACCGTGCGTGACGCTGAGGGAGCGACACGCTTTATAACGATTCACGTGCATGGGGGACGTGAATCGTCGGAGTGTAGGCGGGTCGCGTATACCGTGGCGCATTCCCCCCTCGTAAAGACAGCTTTGTTTGCTGGCGATCCCAATTGGGGTCGTTTTTGTATGGCTATTGGTCGAGCCGGCATAAACGATCTGGATCCCTATAGGGTCTCTCTTAATCTAGATAATGTTCGCGTGGCAACAGGAGGTATGGTTGCAGACGAGTATCGCGAAGAGGACGGCGCGGAAGTTATGGCCCAAGACGAATACGACATAACGATCAATCTTGGTCGAGGAGATTCTAAGGAGACGATATGGACTTCAGATCTCTCGTACGATTACGTACGAATTAATGCTGAATATCGCTCCTGATCAGCATTAATCGGCTCCGTCGGATGAGGTATCGTTAAAGCTAGGCTCGCCTGGGATTGCGTGTTTTTCATCAACCCAGCCGCCAAAATCAATGAGTCGACATCTTTTGGAACAAAACGGACGAAATTCGTTGTCCGAACTCCAGCGCAAGATTTTCTTGCAAGTTGGACAAGGGACTATCTTGGTTGTCTCGTCAGGCATTTGCCAGCACCAAATACAATTCGTGTAGCTCTTTCACCCTATTACTGAGCTCGATCAATGATCCCTCGTTCAGGATGACGTCGTCGGCGAGTGCCAGTCGACCTGCTCTGTCGAGCTGGCTATCCACAATCGCCTGAGCCTGCTCTATAGGGACCTTATCTCGTTGCATCGTGCGCTCGATCTGTATTTCTGTCGGCGTATCTACAACGAGTATACGGTCAACGTAACCGCCGCGAGCTCTCAGAAGGGGGTTAACGACCATCGCGTACATGGTTTGAACCGCTCGTAACTGCAGTAATGTCCACTCGTTAATTAACGGATGCAACAACTTTTCTAACCAGCGCCTTTCAATAGGATTATCGAACACGTGTTGTCGTAAGGCCTTTCGGTCGAGATGACCGTTCGATCCAATCATTGCGTCGCCGAAGTGGTCGCCTATTTTCTTGAGCGCGAGGCTATTCGGTTCGACAACTGCGCGAGACGCATCGTCTAGGTCGATGACGTCTATTCCTAGATCCGCAAACCGATCAGAAACAGCCGTCTTGCCGCTGCCGATCCCACCCGTAATTGCAACGATAAATTTTGATTTCAATGAGAGAAGAAAATCGTAACGAAATCGATGCCTATGAGAGTAACGCACCCTCCGATACTCAAGAAAGGCCCAAAAGGAATTGCTTGTTTTTTGGATAATTTGCCTAAACGGATTTGAAACAATGCGTAGCTTAGTCCCAATATTGATGAGATCAGGATGACAGTTGGTAGGGCCTGCCAACCCAACCAAGCGCCGAGCGCTGCTACCAACTTGAAATCGCCATTTCCCATACCGTTCTGCCCCCGAACTAGCTTGAAAACTTGATTGATGAGCCAAAGTGACCCGTAACCGATGATGGCGCCCACGATGGAAGACATGGGGGCCGGGAAAGTGCTCGTATCGACAGATTGGTACGAGGCGAGAAGACCCAACCACATGAGAGGGAGCGTAATTTGGTCAGGAAGGAGGTTCGTTTGGGCGTCAATAACTAGCAACGCCAATAAAGAGGCAAGGAAGACAAAGTAAAGCAATGACGAAATTGAATATCCCCATATTGATATCGTTAGGAACGCTAATATGCACGTGGCGCCCTCAATTAGCGGATAACGTAACGGGATCGTACGAGAGCAGACGAAGCATTTGCCGCGCAAAATGAACCAACTAACTAATGGAATGTTATGCCTCGGCAAAATTACGCCGTTGCACTCAGGGCAGTGAGAACGCGGAAAGGCCAGGTCGAATCGAGTATGGGACGGAATGTCGATGCGGAGAATCTGTCGAGCTTCAGCCTGGGTTTTTCGCTCTAGTACTAATGGAAGGCGGTAAATGACAACGTTTAGAAAGCTCCCGATCGCCAGTGCGACTGACCCGATTATTAGTAATGAGATCCACTCCCAAGGGAAATGTGCACTCAAAAAGCTCATTCCGCTATCTGACAAAACGGTAACTCCTGGTAAATGATTTCGTTATCGAGATATACGCCTGCGCGAGTACCAAGGCAAAGCGGAATAACGCCGTCGAGGTATTCTCCCATTACATTCCTGAACCGTATTTATTTTACGAGAGTGGCGCGGCAAAGAGTCGAATTTTAACTTTTAGGAAATCTTCTGGATACAGTTACTAGATAGAAAACGCGGTGTTAAGTAGGTGTATTGCTGAACTAGTTAAGCCTGACCGGTGAACGTTTTTGCATTGAGGAAGGTGAAGTGAGACGTTAAGCTTCGCGCGGTTTGCGCCGGAATAGCTCAGTTGGTAGAGCGACTGATTCGTAATCAGTAGGTCCGCAGTTCGATTCTGCGTTCCGGCACCAGCTGTTACGGTGAATCTGAATGAGTTAGAGCATGGTCAAGTAATATCAATATAAGAAGACGTTCTGCGCGAAGGAGGGATTATTGGTATCAAGAAAAGATACCAATCCGTTAGATGGAATAAGGCCTACGCCAGTCCGAATTATTGGACCACCTTCTCGATATTTGGTAGAGAGTTACTTTAAAGAATAACGCTTCGTACTCGGATTGAAAGACCATCGTCTAATCACCACGGTTAAACTAAATCGCACCTACCTTTCAATTTTAAATTGAATATCCTGTGTATATAGGTTTGTTTACAAAATCTGGTACATTATGTAAGTTCATTCTGATTTATTTGAAAGGGAATAGTAAGAAATATTATGGCTGCTAAGAATCTCTCAGTAACCGAGCTGCAAGCTCTTATCCGTGATGCGAAGTCTGAAATAGACAGGCGACAGAAAAAACTGGATCGAGTCAAGGCGAAAATAGACAAGATACTGAAAAATGAGGGCTTGTCTTTGGCCGATCTTTACTCGTCAGCGAAGATGCCCAAGAAACCGGCTGGCGTGCGTGCAAAGCGGAAAGTAAAGCCTGTATACAAATCTGGAAAAAATACTTGGACAGGACGAGGTCGAGCGCCGGGATGGGTCGTTAAGATATGTGAGAAAGACGGAATAGACGTTTCTGCGTTCAAGTCCCTCTCGCAGTATAAGATTCGGTAATTTCGTCGAGAAGGCTCGATGGCTTCGGCAGTTAATTGAAGTCAGTGGCTCTCTGTATTGTTAATCATCGATGTGTATAAAGACGTGCGTACTAGTGCTTTTTTCCTTGAGCTGATTTAGTGGGTTCGAATCGCAACGATAGATCCATCGATTCGATATTTTTCGTTATATCGCCGATAGAAATGTAGTCGACGCCTGTTTGGGCGATCGCTAAGACGTTGTCGTGCGTGATACCGCCAGACGCTTCGAGCTGAATGATCCCGTGGTTAAGTCTTACCGCATTGTGGAGGTCTTCCATGGCGAAGTTGTCCAGTAATGCGATATCGACGGCGGCGTCGATTGCTTCAATTAACTGGGGAACTGTTTGAACTTCGATTTCGATTTCGATATTGGGATTGTGTTGCCGAGCAGTGAGAACACTCTCCGCGATGCCGCCGGCTGCTGCGATGTGGTTCTCTTTAATGAGGTATGCGTCAAATAGCCCCATTCTGTGATTTCCGGCACCTCCAGCCGCGACTGCATATTTTTGAGCCAGGCGAAGTCCGGGCACGGTCTTGCGTGTATCTAAGATCTTTGCACTGGTTCCGGAGATAGCTTCAACATACCGGTGTGCGGCAGTTGCTGTTCCCGAGAGTAGTTGAACAAAGTTCAGCATGATCCGTTCACACGTTAGCAAGCTTCTTGCCGGCCCCGTTGCGACCAGAAGATCAGCTCGGGGGTTCACGGTTTGGCCATCTTGGACCAGCCACTTGGTGTTGATTGACGCATCGATCTGATTACAAGTTTCCTCTGCCCAGAGCTGACCACAGAAAACGCCTGCGGTTCGAGTGGACAAGCGAGCTGTGCCAATTTGTTCCTCGGAAACTAAAGCCGCGTTGATGTCGCCGGAGCCTACATCTTCGACGATGGCGTCTCGCACATTGCGACGAACCTCATTCAGGAAGGTTTCGTTGACCGCTAGGGGTGATCGATCCATATTGGTCATTATGGCATTTCGTAGAAATCGAAGAGCTCTAAAGACGTGCTTGTAACGATCGATCACTGGTTATCAAACGTTCATCGAAAGCTTTCGATGAATTGTGACGATCGACCGGAAGACGCTCGAATTTCTCTGGTTGTAATCCACTCGATATCCCTTCCGGCTGGAGAATACGGCACAGGGCTGGTGCCTACTTTTTTTTGCAACGAGTTGGATCTGGAAGACCACCCTCACCTTCAGTCGTTGAAAGGGGTGAGGGTCGCGCCACATTTGTACATTACGCGTCGCGGTATGGTGACCCAGTTTGTACCCTTCAATCTAAGGGCATGGCACGCGGGCGTTTCTTCCTTTGGGCCGCAGTCGGCTTGTAACGACTTTTCAATTGGAGTCGAGTTAGAAGGCACCGACCGAAGTAGCTACACGAATTCTCAGTACCGCAAGCTCTGCTCGATCTTGACCGCGCTTATGGTCAAATACCCTTCGATCTCGCTCGGTCGGATAGTTGGCCACAAGGAAATTGCGCCCCTTCGCAAAGAAGATCCTGGTGCTGGTTTTGAATGGAAGCGGATGTATGCAGGAGTTGTAAGACAGTCCGACGGAACAGCGTCTAGTCAATGACAAGACGTTGATTCATTGGTGGTAGTTAAGTTTCAAGAGATGCGAATAGGAATTGATTTGGGCGGTACCAAGATCGAAGGAATCTTGATGGATCGTGAGGGTAACGTCACGCAAGTGATTCGGAAGGCAGCACCGCGAGGGAGTTACGAACGAACGGTTCAAGCGATAGCGGCGCTTGTTCACGAACTCGATATCCTTGCGGTTGACACGTGCCCGGTCGGGATTGCCACCCCGGGGATCTGGATTCCCGATCGGTCGTCCATGAAAAACTGTAACTCAACGTGGCTTAACGGGCGCCCCTTGTTGGACGATCTGATCGAGTCGTTGAATCGGCCAATTCGAATTGCGAACGACGCCGACTG
>JAKUTI010000070.1 GCA_022448765.1 Pseudomonadales bacterium | reverse complement strand
GGCCACTGTCGAGGCCGGACCATTCAGTTGCACGGCCCGCTGCGCACCACCCAAGTCGGTCACCCGCAACACTGTCGAGACAACGCCCCGTGATGAACACGGCAATCGCCAGACGGTCAGCGGCACTAAGTTCAGAGCCTTGCTGCTGCATTGACCCGTCCGTTAATGCACCGACAATAGCCTCAGGTGTCATCGCGCGCATGTTGTCGACAGAAAGTGCGCGCGGGATCACGTTTGCGAGATGACAACCCGCACACGAATCCGCAAAAAGCGCTTCGCCGGTTCGTGCCTGGGCCCAAAGTAACGGGGTGGATAGAACAACCGCAAGATAAATTGAGACGGCTAGACGGACGGGAAACATCAAGATCTCAACAAAGACTGAAAACTACGGCAATGTCAGAGCCACTAGTTGCGCCGGGTGTTGACGACTACAAACGGCCGTAACAACGTATTGTTTGTCGTCGGCCATGTAGGTCATTGGAACACCACAGGTCACCCCCGGCAGGTCGACTTTCCCGAGAACCGCACCATTCGTTTTATCAAGTGCGCGAAGAACCGGTTCTCCATCAAGACGAAACCCGCCGCCCGCTCCAGCGATCAAGAGTGTTTTGGTCGTTATTGCACCCACCCATGTCGGCGTTCCGGTCGGTTCAATATCAAGGCCCCGAAGCGCAGGATTGTTCTTGTAGGTTTCCGGCGTGTCAGAATTCGGAACCATCCAAATGTGGTCGCCCGTATTGAGATCGATGGCAGTAATGCGTCCCCACGGTGGTCGAACAATCGGCAATCCACGCGGACCACGGATCCGACCCGCGTCAATAAAATCCATATCTGAAACAGTCGGATCGTTAGTCAATGCCCGCAGACTTGGAGAGGTATACGAGGGGACAAAAAGCACCCCTGTCTCCGGGTCAACCGTCGCACCCGTCCAATTAGTTCCACCGGTTTGATTCGGGACTTGAATCGTCCCTTTCGTTCCGTCCTCGGCATCAATCAGCGACGGCGGCGTGAAAATAGGCCCGAGACGATATTGGGAAACAATTTCGAATGCTTCTTGCCGAAGTTCAGGCGTGAAGTCAATGAGGTCGTCAAGCGTAAAACCCTGCAGGTCATACGCCAATGGTTTCGTTGGAAATGGCTGAGTCGGAGACGTTCGTTCGCCAGGAACATCTGTCTGCGCCACCGGACGTTCTTCAATCGGCCAAATCGGTTCGCCGGTTTCACGGTCGAACACATATGCCCATGCCTGCTTGGTCACCTGCACCACGATTTTTCGAGGACGCCCATCAACCGTCACATCCAGCAAGATGGGAGGGGCAGGATTATCCCAATCCCAAATACCGTGATGGATCATCTGGAAATGCCAGACTCGTTCTCCTGTTTCTACATCGAGACAGACAAGGCTGTTCGAAAAAAGATTGTCTCCAAGGCGGTGCCCACCATAGTAATCACCGGTACCAAGCTCTGTTGGTAAATATACGTAGCCCAGGTCGTGGTCGACAGAAAACGGCGGCCATACACCGGCATTGCCGGTGTACTCCCAGGAACCGTCCTCCCAGGTGTCGTTGCCAAATTCTCCTGGATGCGGAATCGTATGGAAGATCCACTTTCGTTCTCCAGTCCGAACGTCATATCCACGAATGTGACCCGGAACATTGTCACGCGACTCTGGAGCAGTCCCCGGGATCAGCGCAGCACCAACAACGATGACACCACGAGAGACGATTGGCGGAGAACTCGACCCAATCGCGCCATCAATTGGATCCACCTCACGGTCCAGGCCTTGCTTTAAATCAACCCAGCCATTCGCCCCGAAGCTGGGAATCGGTTGGCCCGTATCTGCGTCAAGAGCCACCAGTTGATACCCAGGCGTAATAAGTAGAATGCGCCGGTCAGCCGGATTGTCTGGGTCCTCCCAATACGCCACACCCCGCCCAGAATTTAACCGCGGGGCCGCTTCACCACGGCGGCCATCGTCGTAGCGATACATCCAGAGTGTTTCGCCCGTGGTTGGGTCAATGGCGACAACAGCCCGGCGAGAGCCAGCTGTTGCATACAGCACGCCGTTCACCATGATGGGCGTCACGCGATAATAATTTTCTGGCCGGGGTCCAAAGTTTTCCGTTTGCCACGTCCAGGCAACTTCTAAGTCGTTGAAGTTATCGCCATTAATCTGGTCGAGCGGTGCATATTTCGTGCTTCCTGCATCACCACCGTAGTACGACCATTCCCCATCGGTAGCACCGTATTGCGCTAATGCAGAGCCTGGAAAAACACCCACCGACAGGACCGCGCCTGTGACGAAACCATGAATCACTTTTCCTAAACGCATGAATCTTCTCCCCGAAAGGCCACTGATTTGAGTCAAATATCGCCGGTCCACGACATGCTACCCTGAAAAGACCTCTTTGGCCGACGTCACAAGCCACGGTATGCTTGACTGTTACAGTACTACGGAGGACTTTGAATGATATCTGTCGGCGCTCGATACAACGGGTTTTCAGTTTTTCTTGGCTTGGCCATTGTCAGCAGCACGCTTGTCCTTGGGGCACAAGAACGCGGCACACAGAACGGTGAGTGGCCTTCGTATGGGGGAGACCTGGCACACACCCGGTACTCGCCGCTCGACGAAATTAATGGCGATAATTTCAACGATTTAGAAGTCGCCTGGAGATTTCGGACTGACAATTTCGGCCCGACACCAGAATTCCGCTTTCAATCAACGCCACTTATGGTGAACGGCGTGCTGTATACAACCGCCGGAACCCGCCGTGCCGCCGTTGCACTTGATGCCGCAACAGGAGAACTACTGTGGTTTCATCGCTACGATGAAGGCGAGCGAGGGGCGGCAGCACCACGCCGACTTTCCGGGCGCGGGTTGACCTATCTCGACGATGGCGGCGACGGAAAAATCTTCTACGTGACTCCTGGTTATCGCCTCATCGGATTGAATGCGATGACGGGACAGCGGTTGGACGATTTCGGTGACGACGGGATTGTTGATCTCAAAACCGAACTCGACCAAGACATCGATCTCGTTACCGGGGAAATTGGGTTGCATGCAGCACCCGTAGCCGTCGGCAATACGATCGTGATCGGTGCAGCTCACCTGCCTGGCGGGTCACCACCATCCATGAACAACACCAAAGGTTACATACGCGGCTATGACGCGACTACGGGATCACGAAAATGGATCTTTCATACGATCCCACAAGGCGACGAATACGGGAATGACACCTGGGAAGGCGACTCGTGGCGCTACACAGGCAATACCGGTGTCTGGGCGCAAATGACGATCGACGCCGAACTCGGCATGGCATACCTACCCGTCGAAATGCCGACTAACGATTACTATGGGGGCCATAGACTCGGCGACAATCTTTTCTCTGACAGTTTAGTTGCGCTCGATCTCGAAACTGGGGAACGGAAGTGGTATTTCCAGACAACACACCACGACGTTTGGGATTGGGACCTGCCAGCTGCGCCAGTACTAGTCGACATCACCGTGGATGGTCGCGACATTAAAGCCGTGGCTTTGCCCACGAAACAATCATGGCTGTACGTCTTCGACCGTGAAACCGGTGAACCGGTCTGGCCGATTGAAGAACTCCCTGTGCAGCCATCCGATATTCCAGGCGAAGTGTTGTCTCCAACGCAACCTCACCCAACAAAACCGCCGGCCTTTGACCAGCAAGGCATCATGCCGGAGGACTTGGTTGATTTCACGCCAGAACTACGAGAACGGGCGCTTGAGGTCCTTAATAAATTCCGCTACGGACGGTCCATCTTCATTCCGCCTTCTGTCGGAACGGCAGACGGAACCTACGGGACGCTCCAAGTCCCCGCGTCAACGGGCGGAGTTAATTGGCCAGGTGGATCGTTTGATCCTGAAACTGGCATCTTTTATCAGTACTCGAAAACAGAGGTCACCAATCTCGGCCTGGTCAATGACCCGGACCGATCCGATATGAACTTCATCCGTGGACGTCCCGAGGGGGTAAGCGCACGACAAGACGCCTTGAACGTCGAAGGTATTCCAATCATCAAGCCACCATGGGGTCGGATTAGTGCCATTGATCTCAATAAAGGCGAACTTCTCTGGCAAGTTGCCCATGGGGAAACCGCGGATAACATTCGAAATCATCGGTTACTCGAAGGTGTCGACATCCCGCGGACGGGGCGACCCGGACGAGTCGGAACGCTCATCACGAAAACCCTCGTCATTGCTGGGGACGGTGGAGCGTTCACGAACGAAGAAGGCGTAGAAGGTGCAATGCTCCGTGCCTACGACAAGATGAACGGACAGGAACTCGGCGCTGTTTATATTCCGCAAATGCAAACAGGTTCGCCAATGACCTATATGGTTGATGGCAAGCAACACATCGTTGTAGCCGTGAGCGGTGGCGGCTATGGAGGCGAACTCGTCGTATTCCGGCTACCATGATCATCGGTGTTCCTAAAGAGTTATTCCCTGGCGAACGTCGGGTCGCCTTGGTTCCGAGTATTGTCCCCTCATTGACCAAAGCGTCTCTTGACGTTCTGGTGGAACCTTCGGCAGGCGAATCCGCCGGGTTTCCTGATCAGGCGTACGTCGAAAAAGGGGCTCGGATCGCAAGTTCCAGAGAACAACTTTTTTCTGACGTGGATGTCCTGCTGCAAGTTCGAAGTCCAGGTGCCGCTGGCAATACCGGACTCGCCGACCTGGAAACACTGCAAGCCAACCAAACAATTATTGGATTTTCTGACCCGCTTGGTGAACCCGCCGTCGCAGAACGCGTGGCGGCTAAAGGCGTTCGGTCGTTCTCGATGGAACTGATTCCACGGATCACCAGGGCACAAAGCATGGACGCCCTGTCCTCAATGGCTACCATTGCCGGATACAAAGCGGTACTGCTTGCTGCTGAGACCCTGCCGCGAATGTTTCCAATGATGATGACGGCCGCCGGCACCATCACTCCGGCACGAGTCTTCGTCGTGGGGGCCGGCGTCGCCGGTCTTCAAGCCATTGCTTCAGCCCGTCGGCTTGGTGCCCGTGTCGAGGCCTATGACGTCCGACCCGCTGTACAGGAGCAAGTCGAAAGTCTCGGAGCAACCTTCGTTGAACTTCCTCTTGACACAAGTGCATCTGAAGATGCCGGTGGCTACGCTAAAGCGCAAGATGAGTCGTTCCTTGAGCGTCAACGTGAAATGATGACTCGCGTTGTTGCCAATAGTGATGTTGTCATCACGACAGCACTCATTCCCGGGAAAACTGCACCGATCTTAGTTACCAAGAACATGGTCGCTGGCATGGACCCAGGCGCTGTTGTCGTCGATCTTGCCGCAGAACGTGGAGGCAACTGCGAAGCGACCCAAGCTGACGAAGTGATCGTCACCAATGGTGTCACCATTCTCGGCCCCTCCAATCTTCCGGCAACCGTGCCGTATCATGCCTCGCAAATGTATGCGAAAAACATCTCGACACTCTTATTGCACCTAGTAAAAGACCATGCGTTAACCCTTGATCTCGATGACGAAATCACGGCCGGCACCCTGGTATCGCAAAATGGGGAAGTCGTACATCCACGCGTGAAGGAACTTTTGCAATCTGTCTCTTAAAAGATCTATGGATACTTTCATACCGCTCTTAACTATTTTCATGCTCGCGGTCTTTGTGGGCTTTGAAATTATTACCAAGGTTCCGCCGTTGCTTCACACCCCGCTCATGTCGGGAAGTAATGCAATCTCCGGGATCACAATCATTGGGGCGATGCTGTCGGTTTCATCGTCAAATCAAACAACAATGATCCTTGGATTTTTAGCACTGGTCATTGCCACCATTAACGTGGTCGGTGGTTTCTTGGTAACGCATCGCATGCTCGACATGTTTAAGAAGAAGGATTAGTGGACACCGTTCTGATCGACCTTATCTATCTCGTCGCATCGGTGCTGTTTATTCTTGGCATTCGAGGACTGACTCACCCCCGGACGGCTGTGCGCGGAAACCTCTTTGGGGCAACCGGCATGCTGCTGGCCATCGTGGCCACGTTACTCGACCAACAGATCTTTGGCGCAGGGATGGATGCGTTCGCCTGGATCCTTGCGGGCGTGGTGATTGGGGCGGCCATTGGAGCCACCTTCGCACTGAAAATTGAACTTACCGCAATGCCGGAAATGGTGGCGCTGCTCAATGCCTTTGGCGGCGGCGCCTCTGCACTCGTCGCAGGCGCTGTGCTGGTAAGCGACACAGACCCCTCGACGCAAACCACCATTGCCACGGTGGCCTCCGGCATTATCGGTTCCGTGACATTCTGGGGAAGCCTCGTTGCATTCGACAAACTCCGCGGGTTGCTCTTGCCTGATCGACCGGTAATTTTCCCCGCACAGCAAATACTCAACGGAGTGTTGGCACTCACGGCGCTCGGGTTAGGCGTCATGGTCGTAACCGAGCCGGCCAACACCGAATTTTATGTGGGTGTCGTCGTTGTGGCTTCACTGCTCGGCATTCTCCTGACAATTCCGATCGGCGGCGCCGATATGCCGGTGGCCATCGCGTTGCTGAACTCCTATTCAGGCCTAGCGGCTGCCTCAACCGGATTCGTGCTCAACAACAACATCTTGATCATCACGGGTTCACTCGTGGGAGCTTCGGGAATCATCCTGACGATGATCATGTGCAAAGCGATGAACCGATCTTTGATAAATGTTCTCGTTGGAGCCATCGCCGAAAGTGGTGGGTCCCAGTCGGATGCCGACGAGGTCTATGCGGGCCGGGTTAAAAGCACCTCTGCCGAAGAAGTCGCGATGTTGCTTGATGGCGTTCGTCGGGTCGTCATTGTGCCCGGCTATGGCCTGGCCGTCTCGCAGGCACAACATCAAGTACGCGACCTCGCCACACTTCTTGAGTCACAAGGCGTGGAGGTCGAGTACGCCATTCACCCAGTCGCCGGTCGCATGCCCGGACACATGAACGTGTTGATGGCCGAAGCTGACGTCGAATACGACAAACTCAAAGAAATGGACGCGATTAATCCCTCTTTTGAACAAACGGACGTCAGCATCGTGATCGGCGCAAACGACATCGTCAATCCTGATGCCCGCAACGACCCGTCGAGTCCTATCGCCGGCATGCCGATTCTCAACGTCGATCAATCACGAACAGTGATTGTCATTAAGCGAAGTCTTTCCCCTGGGTTCGCCGGAATCCCCAATCCACTGTTTGCTGCCGACAATGCATTGATGCTTTTCGGGGATGGCAAGCAGGCTGTGCTTGATTTAGTCGCCGCCGTCAAAGACGCCGCCTAAACAGAGACCTCGCATCACGGGTCAAACCGCAACAAGCACGCCCGGACCACGCTCAGGGCATCAACTGAAGACACTTCGTGTCATGCGTGGTGTGTACTACCCAAACAACCACGTACCGCCTGCGACATAGAACGCAATGATCGGGATTTCTCCAATCGAAACACCGATCAGAAATTTTCCGATCGGCATGCGCAGCGTCCCAGCAACGTAGCAAATAGCATCCGTTGGCACAAACGGAAAAACCGACCACCCGACCACGATCCACAGACCCCGCTGGTGTAACTGGTTTTCAAGCCAACGAATCTGCCTCGGATGCCGACGTTCAAAGGTCTCAGCAAGACCCAAAACGTCAAAGAAATAATAGATAAGCGCGGATGACACCACAACACCCAGCAGTGACACCACAAACACCAAGACAGAACGGTCTGGAAACAGCAACGTTCCGACAATAATCAGAACCGTGCTCGGCACCAGAGTTACAGGGCGTAAGATGCTGACCACGACGTATCCAAGCAGGACCCCTGTCCCGGCTTGTCGTAAAAGACCAACTAAATTGATCGGGTTGATCAACTCCGGTCGCGTGGCATACAGAATGCTGAGTCCGATGGTGACGACTAACCAGACGCCGAACGCTATTCGCCGGACGGGCGTCATCCTGCGCAAAACCGAGCGCTAGGACCGGAGTGGCGGTAGGTCTTCATCAGAAGGCACAAATTTCAGCGCGACACCATTGTTACAGTAGCGCTGGCCCGTCGGTTCAGGTCCGTCCTTGAAGACATGCCCCTGATGTCCCCCACATCGCGCACAGTGGTACTCGGTACGAGGCAGCAATAACTTAAAGTCTGTTTTTGTGCCCACATGACCAGAAATGGCCTCGAAAAAACTTGGCCAACCAGTCCCACTGTTGTACTTGGCTATCGACTCGAATAACGGAAGATGGCACGCGGCACAAACAAAGGTCCCGTCACGTTTTTCATCATTCAGCGTGCTCGTACCCGCTGGTTCGGTAGCTTCTTTAAACAGAACCGCATACGAATCATCTGCAAGTAGTGTTTGCCACTCCGTCTTTTTCTTGTCGAGTTTCTCGAATGTCTCACCCATCAGTCATCCTCACCATCAATACCGGAAAAGATACTGTAACTTCATAAAGATCGCCCGGTTCGTTCGTCGAAATGCCGTCGCGGGAAAAAATTCGTCGTCCATCAAATCCGGGATTAAATCGGCCTGCCGATAGTGGTCATCATACCCAGCATAAAACACGGTCAGCGCATTCAGTCGATAGTTCAGAAGAATATTCAGTCCGAGTTTGCGACTATAGGAATTGTATTCAGTAATGTTGCGTACGAGCATCCGGTCCGTAAACGTAAACGTACTGAGCGCTCTCAGAATCTTGACGTGAAACACTTCTTTAGCGCCCACGCGGATATCGGTGAAGCGACTAGTATTCAGATCCAGTTGCGACGTCAGTCTAGGCGTGGGTCTCAAGACCGTAGAAAGCCGTGTTTGTACAGTCCGTCCTAAATAGGGATTCTCGGGGTCAAAATAAATCTCATCGCCGACTGTGACATTGCCGCGGAGGGTAAACAGTCGGTAAGTACTGCTATTCGCGGAAATGTTGTAGGACGACTTATGAAAATTAATGCCGCCAAATCGTTCAAGCGTCTGATCGGCCTTCGCGCTCGCACTAATATTCCTGGCAAATTCAAAATCGACCCCGCCACCCATTGATTCATCTTGTCGGATACCGGCGTGATTAAAATTCAATTGGTAGTTCGCGGTTGGCCCCCAATTGATAATCCAGTGTTCCGGCCACCAGCGATAGCCAATATTGGTGAAGTTGTTCTGCTGGTCCACACGACGCACAAACCCAACATCGGTCCTGAAGTCCGGATCGATCCGCCCAAAAAACGTACTGGCTGTAATGTTTCGACCTCTGTGTTGCAGAAATGCTGCCACTGCTGGTCCATTGAGATTGTTTCCGTCCTCATCGCGATACTGTGATTCGGCGGCAACAATATTCACCCGCGTCGCTTGCCCCAGGCGGAACTGTCCATCAAGCACCGCAACCCGACTATAACTGTCGAGGAATTCGCGGTCCGTATAGGTCGCGCCAATATGCGACTCTGAATACAAGTCGTATCGCGCCCGACCAATCGTGACTTGTGCGTTCTCTCCAAATGCCGGGTCAGAGGAGTCATCCCGTTTCCCTGCTGCCGCATCATCCGCCACAAGAAATCCAAGCGTCGCACGACCGACCTTGCCGGTTACTTTGCCACCAAAATTTGGGTCAACAATGGTTCGGGTGTGTACGAAATTAATTGGAGAAGTGAAATCGAAAATCTCGGCGCCTTCGAGAAAGAATGGTCGTAACTCCTGATAAAAGAGTGGGTACCGTTGATTCACATCAATTTGTGGATTGTCGGATTCAATTTGGGAAAAGTCAGGATTGACCGTGAAATCAGCCGTAAGATTCGACGTCACGCCATATTTCACATTGACACCCGCTTCTGGTGTCGTGTCATTTATGAAGGCACCGGTTTGACCCAGTGACCCTGCTTGAATCGCCGTTACGGTGGGCAAGATTTCAAGATTCCGACTCGTCGAAAGATCGGTCATTCCTTCAAGCACCCCCATCTGGGACATAAAGGTCTGGACATCACGCGACATCGGCGACCACACAATGTTCTCTTGATTCTTCGCCTTGACTTCACGCACGATCTGAAACCCCCACCGGTGTTCAACACCGGGGGCCTGCTGCGGGTAGCGAATGCTCTTAAATGGAATGGCCATTTCCGCGGTATACCCGTCTGCCACGATCTGAGTACCACTGTAAAAAAGCGTGTCCCATGACCGGTCTGCAGGAGGAATCGGGCCCATTCTTCCTCTCCGCCCGCCGGAATTGATAATCCCGTCACCTTGCACGTTGTAGCCATTCAAATCAAAGTCGTAGGTTCGTTGTTGATCCATGAACGTATCGAAGTAGACCGTCATGAGATCATCCAAATAGGCAGTATCACGATCGACACGGTTCGCCCGCATCATGGTTGGGTCAGCGTAATGCAAATAAAACCCAAAGTAGAGGTTGTCGCTATCGTACGCAATGTAGATCTCGGTCTCCTCCGTCGCTGGCGCCCCATCAAGTGGCGCCTGTTGCACGAACTCGCTGAGCATAGTCGCCGAACGCCAGACCGGGTCATCAAGACGCCCATCAATTGTCGGCGGACTATCGGTTCGCATGGGCCGAACCCGCGGTCGGCCTTGCAAAATACCAAACGCCTCGTCTGATAGACCGGGCAACGTATCGTCCGTGCGATTTCGGTCTGGTCCCACAGCAGATACAACAACGTCGTCTGGCACCTGTACTGGTTGGTCAACCGGCTCAGGCACAACCGGTGGCGCACTCGGCCGAACCGATTCCTCGACCAACGCTCCTTCGGCTTCGACAATGTCATTGCCCTGAGTAAGAGACTCAGCTGGTGATTCAAAGGGGGCCCCGTTAGCCAGAAGTCCAGCGACTACCTGGTCCTGCAACCCAAAAATGTCATCGCTAGTTCCATCGACAACCACACTCTCCGTCGTGGTCCCGACTGACAAATCAGTTAATCGTGCTGTGACACGAAAGCTTGGACCATTCCGCTGAAATGTCCCGGTCACAAACCATGCCGCGCCGAGTTCCTCACCTCGACCTTGGAGCGTAGCGAGTGTTGACGCTTCGCCGGCAGTTCTTGCCGTAATAACAGTACGGGCTCCAATCTGCTCAAACTCAGCGCTTATCGTTTCCGCAAGACCACGAGCCAGCCAGTCGTCATCGACCCCGGCAGATAAATTCGCAAACAGCTCGATCGCAACAAGCGGACGAGGAGCTTGCCCAACAGCAGGAGTCGCAACAGCCAGACCTGCACACACGACGAGGAGCGTTCTAGCAAACAATCGAGACATTGACTCGTAACAAAACGGGAGGGACACGGACAGCAGAAACGTAGGAACTCCCGGTACCTTCAGTGTTCTTCACACAACCCGCAATAGGATTGCGTTCTCGCTCATTGTACAGGTGTGTCTCTGTTAGATACGATGAACAGGCGTCCCAGGGAAAGCCAAACGACGAAATTTCATGCAGATTTCCGCCAGAATCAAGTTACGGAAACAGAGGGGCCACCGGGAGAACTGCTACCAACGAAAACGACCAGCGGCTCGCATCCTGCAGATAACGAACGTTGTCATGAATGTCGCCGGCCCGGAGTAATCCGGTAGCGACGTAATCAAGCGACCCTTCGACCTCAACATTTTTCAGCCAGTTGCCCTCCGGGAGCCACTTAAAAATCAGGAAGGCCGTATCCAGTTCAA
>JAKUTI010000007.1 GCA_022448765.1 Pseudomonadales bacterium | reverse complement strand
CCACCTCGATAACATGGAGGGCTACCACGGCTACGGTAAGCAAGCTGCAAAACTACGTGAAATCGGTTTCGATAAGTACGGCGACGGTTTCCTCGCCGCCAACGCGTACGGCACACCTGATCAGATGCTTGAAAAATACCGCCAACGCTTTGACGTTATCGGTCCGTTTGAGGAAGCAGCGTGCTTCCGCTATGGCGGCATACCCTACAAAGAAGCAGAAGCCAGCATGCGGCTGTACGCGGAGACCGTGCTTCCGGAACTTAAATCGTGGAACTGATTTAACTCGACCAAGACGCTACCACGTGTCGATGTAAGGGTATTTTTTCTCGCTCCTGGGTGCCGTAGGAGGCAATCGCATCAGACTGCTCGCGATCCACCCACGCGTGTCACTTGGATCAATCACGTCATCCAAACCGCCCCCAGTCCCGGCATTAACCGCTTTCGCGCCTTCGTACGCGCCCGCGACCCGACGCTCAAACTCGAGTCGGCGCTCTTCTGGATCCTCGATAGCCGCAAGCTCTTTGCGATAACCCAGCTTGACCGATCCCTCGATGTTCATGCCCGCAAATTCTGCGGTCGGCCATGCGACCGTAAAAAACCCGACTAACGCACTGGCACCACACATGGCTTGCACTCCAAGTCCGTACGCTTTCCGAACAACCACGCCGAAAAGAGGCGTCGTTAAATTTGCCCCCGCGTTAAACATACGGACGCAATGACGCACCAACGCCGTCGCCTCAACGTCGGGACCTACCATCATCCCTGGACAATCCATTAGCGACAGTACCGGTATATCAAAGGCGTCGCATAGTTGGATGAACCTTGCGCCTTTATCCGCGCCGTCGGAGTCGATCGCCCCGGCAAGATGATGAGGATTATTAGCGATAACCCCCATCGGGTGGCCTTCCACTCGGATGAACGCGGTGATAACACCGACCCCAAACTTCTCGCGAATTTCCAGCACGGAATCTTTATCCGCAATGGTATGGATGATCTCGCGCATGTCATATAAACGCAGTCTGTTTTCAGGAATCGCGTGACGTAACGGGCGCTGGTCATGTGCCTCCCATTCTTTGGTCCGGCCCTGAAAATAAGAGAGGTATTTCTTAGCGACGTCGACCGCGTCTTCCTCGTCCTTCGCAAGAATATCAACAACCCCGTTAGGAACCTGAAACGACATCGGACCAACTTCTTCAGGCGTATAGATGCCGAGCCCACCCCCTTCGATCATTGCAGGTCCACCCATTGCAACGGTCGTACGCTCGGTTGCGATGATGACGTCACAACACGCAACAAGGGCCGTATTTCCTGCAAACGTGCGTCCGTTGATCACTGCAATCATCGGCACGAGACCAGAAAGTTTCGAGAATTGGGTAAATGTGTGCGTATCGAACGCAACGCCAGGGCCGGTCCCGTCATCACCGGGTCGACCTCCTCCTCCCTCACCGAAAAGGACGAGCGGGATCCTAAATCGATGCGCTAACTCAAACATTCGATCTTGTTTATAGTGATTCCGACCACCTTGTGTTCCCGCGAGCACCGTGTAGTCGTAATGAACGAGCATGGCACGGGCATCAACATCATCGAACAAATCCGCGTTGATCGTGCCAATACCTGCGAGCAGACCATCGGCTGGCGTGTTCTTGCGTAACGTTTCCATATCAAAGCGTTTGTGTTGACGAGCCACGATCAGGGGCCAGTACTCTTTAAACGAGCCATCGTCCATGAGTTGAGCGATATTCTCCCGCGGCATTCGGTAACCACGGCCATACCGCTTCTCCACCGCTTCGGGGCGATTTTCATCCAACGTAAATGCGTGGCGACGATACATTTCAGCAAGATCAGGTCGAATGTAGTCTGGGTCCATTTCCTCGTTTTCGTTCACCTCGTCGACGTCAACTTCGGCTTCTTCAATAAAGACGATGGGGTACCCTTCCCGAACGATGTCACCCGCCAACATCGTGATCTCGCGAACAACACCGTCGATCCCAGAACGAATCACATGTTCCATTTTCATGGCTTCAACCACCGCCAATTGTTGGCCAGCGCGCACCTGATCCTCTTGTTCTACATCAATCGAAACAATGGTCCCCTGGATGGGCGAACTCATCCCGACCGACCCATCAGGACCCGTGACAACCACCTCGTCGGCTTGAACCAGCTCGCCTGACCGTTCGGATTTAACTTTGGCATCGTGGTCAAAAAGGGCCAGTGGATCGCTGGTATCCACTCGCGCACCCGCGAAACCACCGACCTCCTGGCTCCCACCGGAGGGATCCGACTCGATGAAACGAGCCCGCGAATTGGCATGTCCCTTAGCGAGTTCGACGACGTTGTTATCAACCCATCGAGTATCAACTCGACTTTCCAAAAAGTCCGCGTGGTCGAGCACATTCTGCAAAAAAGGAATATTGGTCTCGACACCGGTTATTCGGAATTCAGCCAGTGCCCGGCGCATGCGAGCAACGGCAGCAGAGAATTCTTTGCTGCCGGAATGCACGATAACTTTCGCCAACAACGAATCAAAAGCCGTACTCGTTTTATAACCCGTGTACCCAAAACCATCCGTCCGAACACCCGGCCCATTGGGCGCTTCGTAGATACTGAGCGTGCCAGCATTCGGCCGAACCGAACCGTCCTCTGAAATAGTCTCCATGTTGACACGGGCCTGAATGGCATAACCACGGGGCTCCGCAATGTCAGGAGCATCGAGCCCCAGCTCGCCTAGCGAGTCACCGTCGGCAAGTCGTATTTGCGTCTGAACTAAATCAATCCCAGTGACTTCTTCCGTCACGGTGTGCTCAACTTGTAATCGTGCATTAGCCTCTATAAAGACGAACGGCAAGTCGTGATCTTGACTCCCCGTGTCGATCAAGAATTCAAACGTTCCAAGGTTCGTGTAGCCCTCTTTGGACGCGAACCTGACGGCAGCGTCGATCAGTTTCGCCCGTGCCGCCTCCGACAAACCGGGAGCTGGCGCTAGTTCCACGACCTTTTGATTACGTCGTTGAACACTGCATTCACGCTCGCCCAAATGCGTAATCCCTCCGTGAAGATCCCCCAAGATTTGCACTTCAATATGCCGCGCCTGCTCCAGGAACTCCTCGACGTAAACGTCGGCTCTCCCAAAAGCTGCTTGAGCTTCCGATTGGCACCGCGCATACGCCTCCTCCAGTTCATCGATCGAGCGAACCGTGCGCGTTCCTCTACCGCCACCGCCAGCAATCGCTTTAATGATCATTGAGCCATTGGACCCAAGCGATTGAAAAAACTCCGACGCCTGTTCAATCGAGACCGATTCGTCATGACCCCGCAATATAGGAACGTCGGCAGCAACCGCCGCTGCGCGCGCGCGCGCCTTATCACCAAACAGTGACAGATGGTATTCGCTTGGCCCCACGAACGTAATGTCTCGTTCACCGCACGCTGCCGCGAAATCAGCGCGCTCCGACAAAAACCCATACCCGGGATGAATCGCGTCACATTCGTTTGCTTCCGCTGTCGCAAGAATGGAATCAGCATCCAAATAGGCACGGGCTCCCATCCCCGTGAGATTCGACGATTCGTCGGCGACTCGGGTGTGCAAACTTTGCTCGTCGTCCTCGGAAAATACCGCAACGGTGGATATTCCTATATCAGCCGCAGCTCGAGCTATACGTATCGCGATTTCACCGCGATTAGCGATCAGCAGTCGTTGTATCGGCATGTCCGTTCTACTTCGCTCAAAGAACTAACGATTCTAGCAAGGAAAAAGTACTCGGCATCCGGAACGTTGTATCGTCATTGTGTTGCAGACAGAAGTTTGTCATCGAATGCCCCCTTTTCAGCGCAACATCGTTTAGGCTCAAAGGTCCTCCCCAAAAATGCCAGGCGGTCAACTCAAGATGACGATCGAAGCCATCGAAACACGTCATTGCAACGCGGGTTGGCGTAATTACCACTTTGTCCGGGTCACCACCGCGAACGGGATAGTCGGCTGGAGCGAATACGACGACGGCTTTCGACCGGCAGGCGTCACCACGGCGATTGAACAACTTGGCCGCCTCGTGGTGGGGCACGATGTCAGAAGCCACGAAGCTATCTATGCCCGACTGGTGGCTGCCGCTCGTCAGTCTCTGGCAGGTGTCCTGCCTCGTGCCATCGGGGCAATCGAAAACGCCGTACTCGACGCCAAAGCAAAAGAAATGGGGGTTCCCTGTCACGAGTTGCTAGGTGGAAAGCTACGCGACCGAGTCCGCGTGTATTGGTCTCATTGCGGCACCTGGCGAATTTCCCGACCCGAGATATATCCACCGGCTGTAACAAACCTGGATGACGTTCGCGCCCTCGGACAAGAAGTCGCTGAACGCGGCTTCACCGCGCTAAAAACCAATATTTTTCGAGAAACAACGAATGGCCTGGTCGGTTGGTCTCCGGGTTTTGGTGGCCCATCGGAACCCGCGAGGACGCCTCAACGGGTGGTCCTTAGGGGACTTCAAGACTACCTGAAAGCTTTTAGGGAAGGCGCCGGGCCTGACATGGATATCTTATTGGATCTCAATTTCAACGCGCGCACCGAAGGCTATTTGACGCTGCTACGGGCCCTACGCGATCACGATTTATTTTGGATCGAAATCGATACGCCCCATGCCGCTGCCCTATCAACGATTCGTCAACAAAGCCCGTTCACTATTAGTGGCTGCGAATCACTCACTGGGTTGGTGGAGTTCCTTCCTTATTTTCAACAAGAAGCCTTGGACGTCGCTATTATCGATGCCGTCTGGATTGGGATTTGGCAATCGCTCAAAATCGCCGCTACGGCAGACGCTTATCAGATCAACATCGCACCACACAACTACTACGGCCACTTGGCCACAATGATGAATGTCCATTTCTGCGCCGCGGTGCCCAACTTAAAGATCATGGAAACCGATATCGATCGTTTCGCCGGTGACGCGGAAATCTTCACGCACGCCCCTAATATCCAGAACGGCGAAGTCGATGTTCCGGACCGGCCAGGCTGGGGTACCGAGCCCAACGAAGCCGCATTCGACAAATACCCGCCCCTGTAGCAAGTTCGAAACGGACGGCCAAGGCTATTATGCAGCCATGCGTATAGGGAGGGATTCCAGTCCGAGAACAAACGTACCTCGACGCATCACCGGCCACTCGTCTCCGCGCTCGATAGTCGTCGTGGCCAAGATTAATTCTTCGAACAGGACACCCAACTCCAATCGCGCAAGGTTCGCGCCGAGACAGTAGTGTCGGCCGAAACCGCCAAACGAAAGGTGATGGTTGGGCGATCTCTCAATATCGAAGCGATCTGGGTCAGAGAAAACGGATTCGTCTCGATTGCCGGACTCGTATAAAAGCAACACTCTATCGCCGGCGCGAATCGTGCTCTTTCCCAAAGTTATGTCACACGTAGCGGTACGCTTAATATTTTTCACGGGGCAAACCCACCGGAGCATTTCTTCAATGGCGGAGTCCAGCAATCGGTGGTCCTCGCGCAATCGACACATACTGTCTGGGTTCGAGAGCAACGCATCGAGGCCCCCGCTCGCAACGTGGCGCGTAGTCTCGTCCCCACCTACCAAAAGCAACAATGCTTCGTGGAGGAAGTCTTTCCGTTGCATAAGTACGCCAGATTCCCTCGCCAGGGCCAACGCTGAGAGCAGATCGTTGCCCGGCGCTTGAAGGCGGCGTTGATACCACTCCATGATGTACTCATCAAACTGTTTCACTGCATCGCGCACCTGTGCTTCGAAACTGGCGGGCTGGTTCGACATGCCCGTAGCAACCAAATCTGACCAATCAAGCAGTTTGTCGTAATCGCGCTCCGGGACACCGAACAAGTGCCCTATCACCATCATAGGGAGTGGCTTCGCAATCTTCTCGACAAAATCAAAATCTCCACCCGCGTTTGATAGGAGCGTCCGAACGGCGTTGCGTATAAATGGCTCAAATGCCCGCACGGATTCCGGCGTGAAACGTTTTCGAACCACACCCCGTCGTAATAGGTGTTCCGGTTCATCTCGGTTGATCATCGATGGAACCGGCGGCGCGTCAATGCGAGAACCTTGCGTCGACGTAAATGTTTCTTGGTCTAACGACACCGTGCGGATGTGATCGTAACTCGTAATACCCCAGACCCCGTTCTCGCAACCCCAAACCGGCGCACTTGCATCCCAATAGACTGGTGCATGGTGTCGCAACCATCGATAGGCGGCATACGGATTCGCCTGAAATTCCGGGTCAAGAAACGCAACCTGCATCGGCGGAAGGGGCATCGGCTTAAGCTGTGATTTAAGGAAAATCCGTTGTGGTCACCATGCCCGAACTGCCTCTGGTAGTCTCGTGGAAAATTCATCACCGAGGCAAACGTGACAGCAATTGGCGTTTTTTATTTTGCGACCGAATACGGGGACAACGTCGTTGACGTGGCACGGGAAGTAGAACAACGCGGATTCGAATCGTTGTGGTTGCCCGAGCACACCCACATACCCACGAGTCGAAAGAGCCCTTATGCCGGCGGCACCGAACTTCCAAAGGAGTATTCACACACACTCGACCCTTTCGTTGCGCTAGCTGCTGTTGCAACCGCCACGACAAGCATTCGACTCGCGACCGGCATATCACTCTTGATCGAACGAGACACGCTCACCACAGCCAAAACGGTAGCAACTCTCGACATCCTCTCGAATGGCCGGGTCATTCTCGGGGTTGGCGGAGGCTGGAACCGGGAAGAAGCAGAACATCATGGCGTTGACTGGTCGCAACGCTTCCGAAAGCTTGAAGAACAAATCAGCGCTCTCAAAACCATCTGGGCTAATGACGAAGCGTCGTTCCATGGGGAACACGTTCAGTTTGATCCTATCTGGTCCTGGCCGAAGCCTCGACAGCGCCCCCACCCTCCTATCGTCTTAGGTGGCGAAACAGATCACAGTCTTCGGCGTGTTATCAAGCACTGTGACGGTTGGCTACCTCGGGCTCGCGATCCTGAACTCGTTGTCCGCGGTATCCAGAAGTTATATCAACTTGCCAAAGAAGCCGGCAGAGACCCCAAGTCCATCAGCGTAAATGTATTCGCACCCAGACCCGAGCGGGAATTAATCGATCGATTCAAAAACATGGGGGTCGAACGCATCGTCCTGTGGTTGCCGCCAGAGGATCACGACGCGCTAGCACGACGTCTCGATAGCTATATGCCGTTTCTCTAGGCGCAGCGAAACGGCGAAGCCACCCCTAGTACGAAATCGATTTTCCGACGGTTACCCAGCGACCGTTTTGTATCTGAGACAGCGCTGAAGAACCGACGCCTTTGTGGTCGTTAGGACCGTACTGCAATTCATAACCGAACAAATCTCGATAGTCATCGATCGATTCAATAGCAGCGATCAGGCTATCCCGATTCAATTCGCGACCAGCTATTTCAAACGCACGTACCGTCAGATCCGCGCCCCGGTAGCCAATCATCGCAGGAAGTCCAGGGTACTCTCCGTACTTGCTTTGGTACCGCTCAAACCAATCGCGCAGCTCCGGCGATAACTCTTCGTCCGCATAGCGAAGAGCTAATGGTACGAACGCGTAATATCCTTCGCCGGACCCACTTTCTTGATCGGCGATGACCTGCCCGTACGCCGCTTCGTTTCCAACCCAAGCAACACCCTTCCAGTCCGCTTTACGCGCGGCTTCTAACACAAGAATCGTATCCCGATGGACAGTCCCCATGAGGACTAAATCGCAGCCCGCTTCTCGCATACGAATAATAGCTGCCGTGAATTCACTCTCTGTGGGTTGGTGTGCCGATCGGGCCGCAATCGCGACGCCCATTTCGGCGGCTTGATCTTCAACGCCGTCAAGCACTTCCTGGCCATAGTCAGTGTCCTGATAGATGACACAAGGGGTGGTCGCGCCCTTTTCTTCGATAAAATAGCGCACCGCCGCCCGCATCTCCTCGTAGTACACACCCATCTGCGAAAACATAAGTTTCTGAAACGGCTCGACCATCGACCTCGCTCCCGTCACAGGAAACAAGTTAGGAACGCCGTCTCTGAATTGTTGCACCATTACCGCATTATTCGTCGGCGTACCAATGGCCATCACCATCGCAAGAATCTTGTCCTTGTTGATGAGTTTATTCGCCGCTGAAACGGCACGCGGGACCTGATACTGGGCATCTTCCAAAATGTATCTAATCTGTCGACCGTGCACGCCACCAGCATCGTTTGCCTCGCCAAAACGCATACGCGCACCCTTCGCGATTCCCGTACCCCATATAGCGATTGGGCCGGTCAGATCGGTATGCGCCCCGATCACGATCTCGGTATCGGTGACCCCGTTGACGCTGGCAGACCCGCCACGACCCGACGATTCCGTTTCACCGCAACCCAGCAGCAACGCGAATCCTAGGCAAGAAACTGGCAACAAGAATCTACTCATCTCTATCCCCCTTGGTACATGCCATCGATAAGGTCGGCGTACTTCTCATTGACGACCTTTCGCTTCAACTTTTGCGTCGGTGTTAGTTCGTCATCTTCGGCATCCAACAACTGATCGATGAGCCGAAACTTTTTGATGGTTTCAACACGTGCAAATTTGGCGTTCACCTTTTCAATCTCATTGTGAACAAGGTCCTGAACTTCTTGTGTATGGCAAAGACTCGTGTAGTTAGTAAACGGTACATCGTTATCTTGCGCATACTTGGTGACATTCTCGTCATCGATCATCACCAAACACGTCAAGTACGGCCGCCTGTCCCCTACGACCACTGCATCAGTAACGTACGGCGAGAACTTTAGCTGGTTCTCGATCTCGCTCGGTGTAATGTTCTTACCTCCGGCCGTGATAATTATGTCTTTCATACGGTCAATTATGTAGATAAACCCGTCGTCGTCGATCCGGCCCACATCGCCGGTATGAAGCCACCCTTGTCGAATTGTCTCAGCCGTTTTTTCTGCTTTGTTCCAATACCCCTTGATCACGCCGGGACTTCGAATAAGGATCTCATTGTCGTCAGAGAGTACAACGTCGACCTCGTCGATGGCCTTACCAACGCTTCCTATCCGAAAGTCGCTAATCAAGTTAGCCGTCGCAATACCCGTACACTCCGTTTGGCCATAGACCTCATACATTGGTTTACCAATCGACCAGTACCAATCAATTAAGTCGGGAGCAATGGGAGCCGCTGCCGTGGACAGCCAGCGACACTTATCGATACCGAGTGCACGTCGGATGTTACGAAAAACGAGGTTGTCGACGACGAAGAACGCGCATTTCAGATGGAAAGGCACCCTTGTCAACGTTTTCAAATACGCTGCCCGCTTTTGACCGATCTTGAGTCCAGTGTCGTACGCTACCCGGCCAAGCCACGTAGCTTCCTTGAGCTTTATTGCAACGGTTGAAAATTGTTTTTCCCAGACCCGCGGGACCGCAAAATGGATCGTCGGTTCGACCTCTTGTAAGTCTCGAACCACGGTCTCCTGGCTCTCGACGAGGTTTATCACGGCGCGTGATTCGATCAGTGAAAATGTGTAAAACATTCGGCCCGCAATGTGAGCCAGCGGAAGAAATCCGAGCTGCTCGTCGTTCGGGTGAATGCCGTAACAACGTTGCAAGCATTGCATCATGAACATCATGTTTTGTTGCGTAATCATGGCACCCTTAGGTGGCCCCGTTGTCCCCGATGTGTAGGTCAGGACCATCAGATCGTCAGGATTTGCCGCTTCGATTTCAGCGCGCCAGCGGTCCGAATGCATGACCGCATAGTCACGACCTAACTCAAGCAGTTGCTCGAACGACATGCACATCGGATCGTCCAACTGCCGAAGACCCTCCATATCAAAGATGAAGACTTTTTCTAGTGACGGTGTTCGATCGCGAACCTCAAGAACCTTGTCTAACTGCTCTTCGTCTTCCGCAAAATAAAAACGCGTGTCGCTATCGGTGATCAGGTACTCCACTTGATTCGGGGCATCGGTGGGGTACACGCCGTTGGTCACTCCGCCTGCACAAATGATGCCGAGATCCGAAAACATCCATTCCTTATTCACTTCGGACGCGATCGAACACACGTCACCACGCCTCAGATCCAAGGACAGCAAACCAAGACCCACCAACCGTGCCATTTCTCCGTAATCGGCCCAGCTATATTCGTTCCAAATCCCAAAGTCCTTTTCACGAATTACCGTTTTTGTCGCGTTCTCAGTCACGCGTTGCCAAAACAACTGGGGGACAGTCGTACAATCATTGATCGCAGTCAGGTCACTACTCATCGCCAAGTTTTCCGTTGCTTCCAGCGTCGACGCCCCCGGACACCCTGATCCTTCATACCCAAGTAAAACTCCTGAATATCGGTGGCCGCGGCCAAGCGCTCACAAGTATCCTCCATGACGATCCGTCCCACTTCCATCACATAGCCGTAATCCGAGATCTCTAACGCCACGCGCGCGTTCTGCTCGACCAAGAGCACGGTAACCCCCTGCTCTTTATTGAGGCGCACCACGATATCGGCAATCTCTTTAACCAACATCGGCGCTAGACCAAGCGAAGGTTCATCAAGCAACATCAAGCGTGGTCGGAGCATCAACGCACGACCGATCGCGAGCATTTGCTGCTGACCACCAGACAGGTAACCAGCAGCGAGTCTCTTTGTATCAGCCAGCGTCGGGAAATACTCGTAGACAAGCTCCAAATCACGGTTCACCTCGCTAGCCCCATCGCGTCTGGTAAACGCGCCCATCCGCAAATTTTCTTCAACCGACAAAAACGGGAACACTTCGCGGCCTTCGGGTACATGCCCGACACCGAGTCGTGCCACCCTCCCTGGGTCCCACGACGTTATGTTTTCATCAGCAAATACGACGCTCCCCTTCTGCGGATCCATCGCACCGCTGATGGTTTTAAGGACCGTTGTTTTACCTGCCCCGTTAGCGCCCAAGATCGTCACGATAGTGCCCGATTCGACGTCCAAGGAGACCCCTCGAATAGCCATGATCGGCCCGTAGTAGGTCTCTATATTTCTCAATGCGAGCAGTGCCACGTTAGTCCCCCAGATACGCTCGAAGGACATCGGGATGCTCCTGAATCTCGCTTGGCGTGCCGAGCGCAATAACCGCGCCGTCAGCAAGGGCGAGTACCCGATCCGATACCTGGTTTACCAAGTTCATGTCATGTTCAACCATCACCACGGTAATGCCCAATTCCTCATTGATGTCCTCAATCCAGAACGACAAATCCTCCGTTTCTTCGGGATTGAGTCCAGACGAGGGTTCATCAAGGAGGATCAAGCGTGGTCGGAGGCAAAGCGCACGGGCGATTTCAACCATCTTCCTTACCCCGTAGGGAAGATTTCCAATAATCTGCTTGCGGTACGTTTGCAGATCCAACAAGTCAATAACGTCCTCAACTTGTTGACGGAACATGAGATCCTGCGTTCGCACTTTGGGTAGAAACATAAGCTCCTCCCACAACGCGGTTTTTCGATGAACATGGTGACCGATCAGCAAGTTCTTGAGCACAGTTTCGTGTTCGAAAAGTTCGGTGTTCTGAAATGTGCGCGCAATTCCTCGTTCTGCAACCTGGTGCGGCGGGATGCGCGTAATGGTTTCGCCATCGAAAGTCATCGAACCTGCATCCGCGTCGTAGAGACGACTCACCAAATTGAATAACGTGGTTTTGCCCGCCCCATTCGGACCGATGATGCTGTATACCTCGCCGGCCGCCACCTCGAACGACACATCACGGACCGCGTGAACCCCCCCGAAGCTTATGGAAACGTTATCGGCAGTAAGCAAAGTCAATGAACTCGCTCCGTTCGCAAATAGGACTTTTGACGCTTATAGGTCGATTTTCTATACAGCGGAAATTCGCTGAAAAACAGTCGAATTTTCACCCAGCGTCCGAAAATACCAAGCGGTTCGTAAACTAAGAATAGGACTAAGATCAGACCAAATATACCCGGTTCCAAACCGGGTATTTGTCCTATGCCAGAGGGCATTGATTCTCGTAAAAACGCGATGCCCTGCGGCAGCAAGCCAATGAAAATCGCGCCGTATATAACCCCGTGCAACGATCCCAAACCACCGACCACTACCATCAACAAAAGTTGAATAGAGATCAAAATCGTAAACGCATCAGGAGCTAGATAACCTATCTTGTGAGCGAACAGACCTCCTGCGAGCCCGGTAAAGCCCGCTGAAATAGCGAACGCTGTTGTTTTGACCCGTGCTAAATGAATGCCCATGGCCTGAGCCGAGATCTCCGAATCACGAATCGCAATCATGGCCCGCCCAGTTGGTGAACGGAGCAGGTTAAGCGCACTAAACAGCGCAGCGACAAGCACGAACAACACGACGAAATAGAATATTCGCGGCGTCCCAAGTGACCAGGATAAAAATTCTGGGTCAGGAACCGCCATGCCACGATGACCTCCAGTCACGGATTCCCAGTGCGCTAGCACCTTCTCGACGATTTGGGCAAAGGCCAACGTCGCAACCGCCAAATAAATACCCGTCATGCGTAACGAAGGAATCCCTACAATCGCACCAATGACTACACAAACTGCAGTAGCCCCGATAAGCGAGACAATGAAGGGAGCTCCTTCAGTCATGAAGTAAGCGTGCGCATAAGCACCGATGGCCAAAAACGCCGCATGTCCCAAACTGACCAATCCGGTGTAGCCGACCAACAACATCAAACCTATACCCGCAATGGCGTAGATGAAGACCAATGCGAGTTCACCCGTGTAAAAGTCATCAAGCAGGAACGGCGCAGCGACAACGAACACGGCCAACAAGGCGTACCAAAAACGCTGGCCGTTGTGCTCAAACAAATCGACATCCTGCCCATAGCGGGTTTTGAGCGTAAATCGCATTAGACTTTCTTTCGCTGCATCGTCGCGAAGATGCCTTCCGGACGGAGGAAGAGCATGATCAACAAAATTACGTAGGCCGTAGTTTCGGAAAACCCTTCCAATCCAGGGGGCAGGCTATGCTTGGCGAACTGTTCTACAACGCCGATCATCAAACCTGCCAGGAAAGCACCGGGCAGACTGCCGAACCCTCCTACAATCGCCGCCGCAAACGCTTTAATACCAACAAATCCCATGATCGGATTAATGAGCGATATCGGCGCGACCAGTATCCCCGCGGTTGCGGAAATCATTGCAGACATTGCCCACACCAAGGCAAAGATCCACTTCACGGGAATACCAACATAGTAGGCGGCCAACTGATTTTGTGATGCCGCTTGCATCGCGATCCCAACCCTGGTCTTTCGAAAAAAGACAAACACCAGGACACATAGCGCCAGGGTACCTACGACCACTGCGATGTTTTCGTAACCGACCGAGACGTCGCCCCAGCGTGCAACCCCACCTCCGTAAGGAGTCGTCAACGTTTTGTCTTCATATCCCCAGATAGCGCCCGCCACCGCTCGTAGAATAAATCCCAGTCCAATGGTCAACATTAGGACCGCAAAGGGTGGCTCCCCGATCATGGGTCTAAGCAGCAGTCGTTCTAGCGTGACACCGATAACGCCCATGACAGCAAGCGTCGCTAAGAAGCCCCAAAGAAAAGGCCAGCCGAGCACATTGATGAAACCGAAAGCAATGAAGGCACCCAACATCATGAGATCGCCTTGCGCAAAATTCACCATCTCCGTCGCCTTGTAAATCAGCACGAAGCCGAGTGCGATAAGACCGTAGACGCAGCCTTGCGAAATACCGCTGATGAGTAGTTGTAAAAAATCCATCGATATTCAGGCGTTTACTGAAATCAGGAGACGAAGAGAAGCAGCTCAGTCATTGACCAAGAAACCGTCGGCATCCCTTGTTTCCGGACCGTTTACGCGTACCCGACCGTCACCAAATTTACCGTCGCGCTCTCGCAAAGCTTCCCGAAGCCCCAACCGTTGGACGCGCTCGCCCCAACCCAGGGCCGCTGCTGCATTGTGGCCTCGCACATCGTTTTCCACTGCCATGCGCTGCAGCGTCCTCGCCCCCATCAACTCAAGTCCTTGATTAATGATGCGCTTGTTTGCAGAGAGTAAGTCACGATCGATCATGCACAACCGATCGGCCAATTGCTCGACCTCGTTCTCGAGATGCTCCTTAGGCACCGCTTTCAACACTAGTCCGATTTGCTGGGCCTCTGCCCCGCTAATCATATCTCCCGTCAACATGAGTCGTTTCGCCCACTGTGGTCCGACATTGTAGAGCCACATATTGTTAGGCAGCGCGCCAAGGTCCCGCGCGGGAGGAAACCCGAACAACGCGTCGTCGGCACAAATAATCATATCTGTCAGCAAAGCGACGTCGGTGCCACCGGCCAGACAATAACCATGCACCTGCGCGATAACTGGTTTGTGCATGTCGAACATCGCCATTCGGTATCGCTGGGCTCGTTCCATCTGCCAGGCATCGTCGTCCACACTTCGACCGCCGCGATAGCTATTTTCTTTCGATTGCACACGCGATACAGCGACGTTTCCATCCGCCCCACTCAGGTCGTAGCCTGCGGAAAACGCCCGTCCTGCACCACGAATGATCGCGCAATGTACCGCATTGTCATTATCAGCTTCCCACAATGCTTCACTGAGTTCCGATTGGAGTTTTAGCGATAGCGCGTTCAGTTTCTCTGGTCGATTCAACGTGATCCGAGCACGCCCATCGTCAACCTCATAGATGATGCTTTCAAATTCGCTCATGGGTCTTCCTCCCGTCCCTACCTACTAAACGGCGCAAGCACCGCGATTAAGGCGCAAAAGGTTACATGAATTCGTTCATTGACGCGGATAACATCGGTTGCTTATTAGAGCCTCAGTTGCAAACGATAACGAGGCCGAGACATCAACGATGGGAGATACACAGTGAGTGATCGACTCTCAGGAAAACGGGTGCTGATAACCCAAGCAAACGACTTCATGGGACCCGCGACAGTCGCCGTCTTCCGGCGCGAAGGCGCGTCAATCATCGCGAGTACCGACCCGCTAACCGATAAAAAATCTTGCGACGAACTAGTCGCTTCAAGCGGGGAGATCGACATCCTTATCGCCAATCTGGCATCCCCCAATTACAGCGGTACCGTCGTTACTGCCCTCACCGAAGCCGAATGGACGACACCATTCGATATGATGGTCCATCCCCTGCATTGGCTTACCCAAGCGGTATTGCCTCAAATGCTAGAGCGAAAGCGCGGAAAGATTGTGGTTTACGGCAGCGCAACCGCACTTCGCGGGTTGAAAACCGTCGCCGCGTACAGCGCCGCGCGAGCCGCGCAAGTGGGCTATGTCCAATCGGTTGGTGTCGAGATCGCGCCAAATAATGTTCAAATGAATCTCATTGCCCAAAATTACGTTGCCAACCCCGACTACTACCCACCCGAGTTGATGGAGAAACCGTCGTTCGTTGAATCCTTGAAACGACAAGTTCCAGCCGGACGTCTTGGCACACCTGAGGAGGATGCGCTCTTCGCATTATTTCTCGCAAGCGACGAAAGTGGATTTTTTTGCGGTCAGGCGTTCCCGTTCAGCGGCGGCTGGGCACAACGTTAGCCAATCGTCCCTCTGACAAACCGACGTTTTATCCCTAACCCAAACGCGTTCACCGAGTTTCGCTTGACACACGCAATCGAGTCACTTCCACTGACACGTTCGAGACCAAGCAGCTAAGGAATGCCCATGGACGACGTACGAAAGTTTGAGATCCACGTCGACGACGAAATCCTAACCGACCTCAATGACCGTTTAGCGCGAACGCGTTGGCCGGAATCAGAACCCGTCGATGATTGGTCCCAAGGCATCCCACTACAATACGTCCAAAACCTTTGTGCGTACTGGCAAACAGAATACAACTGGCGGGCGACCGAGGAAGCTCTTAATGCGATCCCGCAGTACACGACGGAAATTGACGGTCTCGAGATCCATTTTTTGCACTTAAGATCCCCGATTGAAAATGCGATGCCCCTTGTTCTAACTCACGGTTGGCCGGGGTCGATCATCGAATTCATGAAAGTATTAGGCCCGCTCTCAGATCCAGAGGCACACGGTGGCGACGCTGACGACGCATTCCACCTGGTCGTCCCCACCTTACCCGGCTACGGATTTTCTGGGAAGCCAACGACCACGGGCTGGGGTGTCGACAAGGTCGCAGGGGCATGGAGCCAACTAATGCAAAGGCTTGGATATCAAAATTATTTCGCGCAAGGCGGCGATTGGGGTTCAGCAGTGACAGCATCAATCGGAGTCCAGGACCCCGAACATTGCGCCGGGATACACACCAATATGCCCATCGCGGCGCCTAGCGCCGATCAGATGAAAGACCTAACCCCACTGGAAGAAAGGGCGATCAAAGCTAGGCAGTTCTACCAGGATTGGGATTCCGGTTACTCGAAACAACAAAGCACAAGGCCACAGACTTTGGGCTACGGTTTGGTCGACTCACCCGCGGGTCAATTAGCGTGGATCGTCGAAAAATTTTACCAGTGGACGGACTGTGACGGTCATCCGGAAAACGCGTTGTCGCGAGACGAATTGATAGACAACGTCATGTTTTATTGGCTCACAGGGTCCGGAGCGTCTTCCGCCCGACTCTACTGGGAAAGTTTTAGCCGTGGCTCAACCGGCGATATCACCGTTCCATCGGGGTGCAGTATTTTCCCTAAAGAGATTTTCTCAGCCTCAAAAAGATGGATCGAAAATCGATTCAAAGACCTCAGGTACTTCAACGTGCTGGAGAAAGGGGGGCACTTTGCGGCATTTGAGCAGCCATCCGTTTTCGTTAACGAACTGAGAAACTGTTTCCGTACGATGAGATGACATGGAACGCTGGCTGGTCGAACTAATTGACTCATCGGACATCGCGCGATTTGCAACACTCGGCAAAGAACGTCCGCACGTTGTGCCAGTCGTCCTGGTTACCGCAACCAACCACATCTATTTACCCATCGACGGCAAAAGGAAAAGACCTGGGACGTTGCAGCGGGTACGAAATATCGAGACAAATCCCTACGCCACCCTTCTGCTAGATCACTACGAAGAAGATTGGTCCAAGCTTTGGTGGGTCCGAATTGAAGCCATTGCCTCGATCGTTCCATTGCCGCCGTCGGCTCGACTCAAGCTAACCAAAAAGTACGCGGGCTACGCGGACACCGAGCTTGGTATCGAATCGATCAAGCTCGAGATCGTTAGCGTCCATAAATGGTCACAAAACCCTAATTCCCAAATCGGTAGCGCAACTTGACCACCAAAACATCGATCACAGGATCCGTGAACGCATCAGTCAACAAATTGCCAAATTCATCGTCGACACGGTTCGACAGGTTGCTACCACGCGTGTAAACCACAAATAAATCCGATAACGGCGCAATCTCCCAACGATAACGAAGCTGCGCCGTTAATTGACTGATCGTGAAATCACCGGGAACCGCATCCGCCTCCCGGCCGACTTCGACAAGCTCTCCGGGGACAATGGGGATCTGATAAAACGCCTGCTCATCAGCAACAATACCTGCCCATTGCATAGTCAGCCGGATCTGCTGACGAGCGGTAAGAAAAACATCCATCGCGAGACGCGGTTGCCAATTGCCAGCATCGAACGTCGCCATTTGCCGACCGCCTTGGTGCAACAACCAGCCTCGGTGATGGCGGTAGTTGGCGTCAAGATCCAATGAAAAGCGGTCCGTCGGCTTATAAGTCATACCGACCCCCGCAAACTGCGTCCGCCCGGATAAGCTCTCTTGCATGCCACCGCCTTGGACACTCCAGCTAAACTTTTGGCTCGTGTCCGTACCGTAAGCCAGTTCCCAATAGACGCGATCGTCAGTACGAAACGACCCATTTCCCCGGCTTTCAAGGTCTTCCCATCGACGCGGAAAATAATAAAGGTGGCCGCGCACTTCGTTTAGATTCTTGAACGTCAACGTGTTGCGCGAAAATATTCCCGTCTTGATGTTGCGGCCGTCACCGTTCACCCAATTTGTTAGCGTCGACATGCTTTGCCAAGATCGGAATCGTTTCATCCCAGAGGACTTGGTGTACATCAACGTGTAACGGCCGCCGATGCTATCCGACCGTTCAAGAAAACCTAGATCGCCGATGTCTATTTTTTCATCGAGGTATTCAAGCCCAAACATGTGCATCAGTCCGCGTCGTGGCGTGTAGTCAATATCCGTCCAGCCACCAAACCCCTTCGAACCTTCGATATCGCTCATCAGGAATTGGGTATCAACGTTTAACTTGCCGCTGGCGTTCATAAAGTGGACGTCGACTCCGTGCGTCGACGCTTTACGCAATGGGTGGTCAACGAGAGTCCCCAGATAACCGACGGAGCGTCGTCCTTCGTCCACACTCTCGTACATCACGCGTGCCACACTGAAATTACGGCCGTCACCCTTGACCCCAGTTCGAACGCCGTCGCGTTGTCCATAGACCACGGGATCTTCTTCGAGGGCCCCTAACACACCGTATCGCATCGCGCCCGTTTGCCCCGTCAACTTAAGCGCTCCCAACAGCTGGGTCGGTTTAGATCGTTCGTAACCCGGGACTGTGATGTCTTCTGGAATATCAATGAGAGGCGCGCCACCGATGCGGCGCGTATTAAGAAGCGTTGTCGGTGTGCTGGTAAAACTCGTCGCCGTCTTCCGAGCCCCTCCGGAACCACCACCGCTGGCCCTCATTGTCTGGGACCGCGTCGACGTGATGAAGTTCTCATTGCCTTCGAGGAAAAATAAGCGCTTCTCGGGGAAGAAAGTCTCCCTCGACGTCAAGTTAACGACCACATCATCGGACTCCACCGCTCCAAAATCAGGGTACAGCGCTGCCGTTAGTTGGACATCGCTCGTCGGACGCCAAAAGACATCCACGCCGGCTCGTACCTCGGCCTCATCGACGCCAGGCCCACGATCGTAGCTCCCGGATCCGTAAGGAAAAGCGACCAGTTGCTTCTTCGGCGTCACCCCCGGTAAGGCCATCGGTTCAAGTGCCGACATAAAGCGCGCCCCGGTAAACGGCAAAGCGGGCCAACCCCACATCTCAGAAACGTAAGCCACCTGCCGATTAACCCAAAATCCCATCGTGCGATCGCCATCGATTCGCGGCAGCGTCATCATCGACCACGGCAAGAAAACTTCGAGGCTCCATCCATCGGACCGTACGTGTGTCGCGGTTTCCCAGGGTCCGTCCCATTCCAACGCAAACACTCGTTCCGGCGCGATTTTTCCGTCAACCACGCTGCCGCCAAGTCCAACACTAAACACGTATCCGTACAAACCTTCGCCCGATGTATCAAGCGCAATACCCCATCCGTCTCGATTAATGTGGGCGTCACGACCCGACAAGCGCCCGATCAACGTATCGGGAGGCTGATAGTTGATGACACCGACGTAAAGCCCTTGATCGGTGTAAAGAAAACGCATTTGCGTCGGATGCCTGGCCGGCTCCAATGTGTCAGGATTCATAACAGCCATATTGTCGTGCGGCGTGACCTCGTTCCAAATTGCCTCGTTCAAGACCCCGTCAATTTCGATATCCGCGTTCTCGTATCTGGGGACGACCAGCGCATCCTGGCGGCCGGTCCCCCGCATAACGATCGACGAGCCTTTGGATCCCACGGGGGCGGCGTCGATTGCAACCGGAACCGCGTTGTTAGCGCTTCGCCTTAGTGAAGCCACTCCAAACAAATCCACGGAATGTTGAGATGCTGGCGCTCGTGCATTCGTTACGGGGTCTTTGAACGGACTTGCCAACGATGCGGCCCTTGCACTTCCCCAAAACCAAGCGTCGACATAACGTCCAGCGCTCACTTCTTTCACGAAGTCGTGCGGCGCCGGCGTAAAAACCACCACGCGATAATATCGCGCGCCATCAACAGAGACTTCGACAACCGTTGACTCGAAACCACCACCCACAGTTTCACGTAGTTCCGCCGCCCGCGTGGGATCGGCAAAACTACCGATGACCACGCCCCCATCGTCGTCACTTGAGATGGCGGACAGAGCAGCAACCCAAACGCAAAGATAACCTACGAGGCGGAACATTAAGAAAACCGTCGAGGGAGCAGCACAGCACTATACCAGTCTCTGCTCGCCTACACCGAGAGACATTGCGATCGGTCGACCTACATTAAACCGATCATCAAAGCCATTTTTAAGTTAATAAGTATTCATATATATATCGTATCCTGTTGTTTTATAAATACTTAAACTGTCATCTGTTTCGAAGAGGAAAGCTTATGGGATCCGACGAATCAAGCGTCGCCGTAGTCACCGGCACAAGCACCGGAATCGGGTTCGCCGCCGCTCTTGAGCTCGCACGTCAAGGACACAAGGTGTTTGCCGGCATGCGAGACACCAACAAAGCCCAACCACTAGCAACGGCATCCGAACAGGAAGATCTTGACATTACCATCGTCGCTCTGGACGTAACGTCAGCGGCTTCCACCGATGCCGCATTCGTGCAGATTCATCGAGCAGGCCCCGTCAGCGTGTTAGTCAATAACGCCGGTATAGGCGGTGCGACGCCTTTGGAATTAACACCCGAAGACGAACATCGCGCAATATTTGAAACCAACTATTTTGGCGCCGTGAGATGCATACAGGCGGTTTTGCCCGAAATGCGCGAACGTTGTCAGGGTACCATCGTCAACATCACGTCCATGGAGGGACTAGTCGCCATGCCCAATCAGATTCCATATTCGGCAACGAAATGGGCACTGGAGTGCCTCGGTGAAGGCCTCGCCCATGAGGTGTTCCGCTTCAACATACGCGTCGTCAACATCGAACCCGGTGTCATCATGACTCAAATCTTTGACAACTCGACCGCAGCAACTCGCTACGATCGGGAGTCCCCCTACCAACCAATCATGCGACGCAACGGCAAGATGTTTAAAGCCGGATTCGAGGCAAACGTTCAGCCTGAGCGCGTCGCCGAAACAATCATCGACGCAATCAGCAGCCCCGAATACCGACTACGATGGCCCGTGGGCGAAGACGCCGTGGGCATGTTCAAAGGGCGCCGCGCCATCAATGACGAAGACTGGATCGAAATGGGAGCGGATCTGAGCGATGAAGACTACAACCGCCGCTACGAAGAATATTTTGGCGTTCGGCTTAGTTGATAGCCTGGAGCGGCACACCCTCCACGGTAACGCGATGCATGAGGCGGCGTTGGCCGTGGTAGTCGTTTAACGCGTAGTGCCAGGTCGCGCGATTGTCCCAGATGACCAGCGTTCCTGGTTTCCAACGATACCGAATCGTATGTTCCGGCCGCGCGCCGAAACGGTACAAATACGCAAGCAATGATGCCGACTCGCTTGTCGACCAACCGTCGAAACGCACGGTAAACGAAGGGTTGACGTACAACGACGGGCGACCCGACCCGGGGTGCTCAATGACAACGGGGTGAACCGCATCTTGGACCGCCAATTCAGGATTGTGCAGGCGCTTGCGAGGGCGATCACCCTCCTTCGGTTCTTGGCCGAATACATGCCGACTCGAATGCACGGCACACATCGACAAAAGCGTTTGTTTAAAACCATCAGACAGGTTCGCGTACGCTGCGTACATGCTGGCAAAAAGCGTATCGCCCCCCGTATCTGGAACTTCCAACGCATAAAGCATTGAACACATCGCCGGAACATCATCGTAGGAATGGTCCGTATGCCAACCACCACCGATGTTCAATTCTTGGTCGGGTTCCTTTAAGACCTCGGCCACGCGGGGGTTCTCCGTCACGGGCGTAAAGAATCTATTCACGTTGATCGCACCCCAACGCCGGGCAAATGCAAACTGCGCATCCGGGGTTAAGTCTTGATTCGGAATCGACAACACACCGCGGTCCCACAACAAGTTTTGCAATGCAGAAAAATCGCGATCGGAAACATCCTGACAATCGATGCCCTCGACTTCCGCCCCTAGGATCTCCGAAAGATGCGTAACCTTCATCGACTCAACTTACATCGTGGTCGCCTGATAGACCAGGCGTTTAAAGTCGTGGCTAAAGGGGTGCCAAAACCCAGGCAATCGCTGGGTAAACACAATACCTGAGATACCCGAAGACGGTGACATCCACGAGTGGGTTCCTGCCAGCCCGCCCCAGTGGTATTCGCCAATTGCGGCATCGCCCTCGTCGGGCAATGGCGAAGTTTTGATAGCGAATCCAAGCCCAAACACCGTGTCGGGCATGAACCAATTGGGCAGCTGAACACCGATGCCATCGGGAAGCTGATTGGTCCTCATCATCTCCAAGGTCGTCGGTTGGAGTATGCGAGCGTCATTGAGCAATCCACCACCCACAATCATTTGGATAAAGCGCGTGTAATCACCAATCGTCGAAACCAAACCGCCGCCGCCACTTTCCATCGCCTTGGGCTCCAAGTAGTCACCCAACAGCGTGTCCGGCACGGCGTTGAGCCCTGGTTCCATGGGATCCAACATATTGACGGGAGCGTAGTTGGCGCAAAAACGATCGTGCTTCTCCGTTGGCACGTGAAAACCCGTATCGATCATGCCCAGGGGTTCGAATATCCGCCGCGACAAGAATTCACCGAAGCGCAGCCCCGACAAAACCTCAACGAGCCTTCCCAGAATATCGACAGAAACGCTGTACTGCCATCGTCGTCCGGGTTGATAAGCCAATGGAATATCGCCCAGTTTACGGACCATGTCTTCGAGCGTCGCCGTTGGTGCCGAAACGCCAGCCGCGTTGTAGATCGGATCTACCAAACTTTCGGCGAATATACCGTAGGAAAAACCTGCGTTATGACACATTAGCTGCCGGACCGTTGGCTCAACAGCCACGGGTTCGAGCACTCCCACATCGTTAGCGCCATCCTTCACGACGTTAAGCGAGCCGAGTTCCGGCAGATAGTCTCGCAACGGGTCGTCCAACTGAAACTGGCCCTCTTCCCACAGCATCATCGCCGCGCACGAGGTGATCAACTTGGTGCTCGAATAAATGCGATAAATCGAATCCGCCCGAATAAGCCGGTCGGCTTCACGATCCTGATGACCGGCAAGGTGAAAGTCGACGATATCCTGACCGTCAAGGACCACCGACGCCGCCATCGCCAACAAATCGTCCTGGACGTACTTGTCCAGCGACGCGTGGACTTGGGAAAAATCGTAGCCAGAATCGACCGTTTCCATTAGTCCCCCCTCCACCAAAATGTCTTTCGGCGAGCCCAGCTACAAGCTATTGCCGACCGTAGTTTTCGTCGTACTTTCTAATTTCAGCACGGCCAACAACGAGGTGATGAACTTCGTCAGGACCATCTGCAATCCTTAGGGTTCGCTGCCCCGTGTACATCCCAGCCAACGGCGTCCACTGCGAGACGCCACTCGCACCGTGAATTTGAATAGCCTGATCGATAATGCTGCAGACACGTTCTGGAATCATGGCCTTAATCATATGAACCCACACGCGCGCTTCTCGATTCCCTAGGACGTCCATCGCCTTAGCCGATTTCAGAACCATCAAACGCATCGCTTCGATATCGATACGCGCACGTGAAACCAACTCTAGGTTCTTGCCCAGTTGTATCAGCGGACGGCCGAAGGCTTCGCGTGACATTCCGCGGCGCACCATCAAGTCCAGCGCTCGTTCCGCTTGGCCAATGGACCGCATGCAGTGGTGGATGCGTCCCGGCCCGAGCCGACCCTGCGATATTTCGAACCCGCGGCCTTCGCCAAGTAAGCAATTCTCCTTCGGCACACGTACGTCTTCGAGTTTGATATGCATGTGCCCGTGAGGCGCATCGTCATGACCGAACACAGTCATCGGCCCGAGAATGTTCACGCCCTCGGTATCGAGGGGCACAAGGATTTGTGATTGCTGACGATGCGGCGGCGCGTCGGGACTACTCTTCACCATGCAAATCATAATCTTGCATCGTTTGTCACCGGCGCCGGAGATATAGAACTTTTCTCCGTTGATCACCCATTCGTCTCCTTCAAGGACCGCGCGGGTGCCGATTTGTTTAGCGTCAGACGACGCCAAATTGGGCTCCGTCATTCCATACGCGGAACGGATTTCACCGTTGAGGAGTGGCTTTAGCCACTTTTCTTTTTGTTCTTCATTCGCATAGCGTTCGAGCACTTCCATGTTGCCCGTATCGGGCGCGCTGCAGTTGAGACATTCCGATGCGATGGGATTTTTCCCTAATTCCGTTGCTATGTACGCGTAATCTAGATTCTTAAGGCCTTCGCCGGTATCAGCGTCCGGAAGAAAGAAATTCCACAAGCCGTTCGATTTAGCCTTCGTCTTCAAACCGTCCAGAATATCTTCCTGGCGTGGAGACAGACTCCACCGATCACCGTGTTCACCCGCGGCTTCAAAATATTCCTCGGTACGAGGCTCAATGTCCTCACTAATAAATTTCTTGACGCCGGCCACCAGTGGCTCGACCTCTTCGCTCATCGTTAAGTTATTAAGATCCGCGTCTAAATCTACGGTTGCGGCTTCCGCCATGTGTTTCCCCTTATCATGGAATGCATACCAAGCGACTTATTCTACAAGTAACAAAGGCGTCCGCCAGTCATCCTCTTACCCTGCGTGTTTCTTTATATCAGCCGCTAGCTTTTCGAGGAAAGGTGATAGATCAACCTCAAACACCCGAAGCTTGCAGAGACGTTCGTAGTGTGCCATCGCCAAGTCACACCGGCTCCAATCGATAGGTTCACAATCAATCGCTTCAACCGTCCGCCGCCAAGCACGCTCACGCGAGAACAAACTCACCTCAGCAACGAAACAGATATCGGCCAACGTTAGCTCGTCGCCCGTTATGAACCTGCTTCCGGCTGCCAACGCTCCCTCTATCCCGCCTAAGTAATTTACAAATGCATCTCGACCTTGCGAATGTATCTCTCGTGTTAGTCGATCACTCCCAAGGCTCAATAGGTAATGCTGCGTATCCCTTGCAAACACAAGGCTCGCATCAAGAAAACTATCAATCCTTGATGCGTGGTAAGGATCTCGTCCGTACACGCCTCTGTCATCGTCGGCCAGCCGCGCGACCGCTCGCATGATGCTGTTGGACTCAAATATCCCAACTTTCCCCGAGCTATCGAACGCGGCCGGGACATTGCCATACGGATGCGCGTTCAGAAACTGATCCGTCTTATATAACGAGCCACTAAAACCGGTACGTCCCTTCCGTTCCAGAGCTGCATTGTTTCGATCCTCTTCGCCAAGGGGTCGTGCGTCGAAATCCCACAACCATTGACCGAGTTCGCGAGGGGGCGCTCCACGGACCTCGACCTTCACATTCAAATACCTGCCCGTGATGGTCGCTTTCCACACGCGCGGATTGGGCAAATACGAGAATATTCGGATCATTCGACAACGTTCCTCCTGAAGGCCAAGGTCATTGTATAGTTCCTGACGGGATACCTGCGCGAGAGAGACCATGGAGCGAGATAGTGAGCTAAAGGACCGTGCGGCTCGAGTTATACCTGGAGGAATGTACGGTCACATGTCGGTCCTTAAACGGATGCCGCCAGAATATCCCCAATTCTTTGAACGCGCCGAAGGTTGTCACCTATGGGACGTGAACGGTAACGAATACATTGACTACATGTGTTCGTACGGGCCGATGATTGCTGGATACGCCAATCCGCGCATTTGTGCAGCCGCCGACGCACAGCGCGCACAGCTGGACATTGCGAACGGCCCTGCAGCTGTCATTGTCGATTTGGCCGAACGCCTCGTTGACCAGGTCTCACACGCTGAGTGGGCGATGTTTGCGAAAAATGGCAACGATGCGACCACGATTTGCGTCATGTGCGCGCGCGCTCGTTCGGACAAACCCGTAATACTCGTCGCGAACGGCGCATACCATGGCGCACAGCCCTGGGCGAACTACATGTCTAAGGGCACGCCCAGCGAAGAACATCGAAATTTCCAACCTTACGAATTCAATAACGTCACGAGTCTTGATGAGGCCGCCTCCAAGGTTCAAGGACGCCTAGCCGGGATCATTGTCTCCGCATTCCGTCACGATGCCGGCCATCATCAAGAGCTCACGGACCCAGAATTTGCACAACGTGTCCGCGAAATCTGCGATCAAGAGGAAGCGGCGCTCATCCTCGACGACGTTCGCGCAGGATTGCGCTTGTCGCTCGATGCTAGTTGGTCGGCTTTAGGAATTAACCCCGACCTTTCGGCGTGGGGTAAAGGCATTGCCAACGGGGAACCCCTCGCTGCCGTTTTAGGTAATGACCTTTATCGGGAGGCCATGACCACGATTTTTGTAACGGGTTCCTTCTGGTATCAAGCCGCCCCCATGGCCGCCGCCATCGAAACGCTGGACGTCCTTAGCGAGCTAAACGGACCAACGTTAATGGGACGGCTCGGACAACAGTTACGAGACGGGCTATACGAACAAGCTCAGAGGCACGGTCACGGTATTATTCAAAGTGGCCCTCCGCAAATGCCTACGCTCATGTTTGAAAACGATCCTAGGGCGGAAACGGGAATCGCCTTTTGCGGACTCGCTGCCAAGGAGGGCGTCTATCTGCATCCCTGGCACAACATGTTCTTGTCGACCGCACATACCGAGGACGATATCCAACGAACGTTAGAGGCCACGGACGAAGCCTTTCGGAAGTTGGGTTAATCACAAAACCAGGCAATGAGATTTCGACATGGCCACGATTTGAAGGGATGATGCGGCAATGCGCAACGAAGATCCTCGAGAAGTTCGCGTCGTTGAACGCCCATTCGATTTCGGCCTCTCATTGCCCGGCAGCAAATCGATCGGACTAAGACAATTGGCGATCAGCGCGCTAGCCCAAGAGCCCAGCGTGCTCGAAAACCTTCATCGTTCTGCCGACATCGACGCCATGACGACAGCATTGGGACGGTTAGGCGTCGATATAGAACGGACTGATCGCGGCTTCAGTATCGACCCAATGAGATTCAATTCCACGAGCGATGTCCATTTAGACCTCGACATGAGTGGTGTCTCGCTGCGATTGCTGCTCGCAGTCAGCGCAACTCGCACCGGGTCTACCACATTCGACGGCCATGCTTCGTTGCGTGCCCGCCCCAACCAACACCTATTAGAAGCGCTCGAGCAGCTCGGTTGCACCATCCAGTCAAACGGTGGTCGTCTACCGATTAATGTCAGTGGAGCGGCAACTAATAACTCGGTTCGGTTGCAAACCAGCGTGAGCAGTCAGTACCTCACGGCGTTGCTGCTTGTTGCCCCTAGCTTTCCTCGAGGAATCCATATCGAGCTGGTCGATACCCTAACTAGCGCTCCGTATGTCGAACTCACGCTCAATGAAATGATGCGTCGAGGTGTTGCCGTAAAACGTGACGGTAACAGCCTCGAGGTAAACCCGCAGACTTATCGTGGCGGAAATATCGATATCGAAGGGGACACCACTGCTGCAACCTATTTCGCTGCACTGGCGACCCTCCACCAATCAACCGTCCACCTCGACAACCTCAACCCGAATACGACACAGGGCGATATTGAGTTTCTCAACGTCTGCAAACAACTCGGCGCAACCGTCCTTAAACACGATCAAGGGATTACGGTTACGGGACCTGCACAACTTAACTCATTGCCCGAAATCAACATGGTCGACATGCCCGATGCGGCGTTGACCTTAATGGCGATGGCACCTTACTTGCCCGATAAAATCCG
>JAKUTI010000069.1 GCA_022448765.1 Pseudomonadales bacterium | reverse complement strand
ATGTATCGGCCGCGCCTTCTGCGTTGTGGCAGTGTGCACACGATACGTCGAGGTATGCCCTGGCCCGCTCCTCGACCCTGATAGCGTTGTTTTGCCATGCGGGCATAGAACCGAACTGCGCAGGCTTGGCGCCTAATGGTCGGATCTCACCCGTGGTGTGGTTCCACGCGTGACAGCTTGCACATTGGTTCTGGTCGGGAACGAAATAGACGAACGCTTCATTGTCCAGGGTGAGCGGTAGGGAACTTCCTGTGGGAGCTAACCTTGCTTTTGTTTGGGCTTCATTCCAGAGATAAGGCAGAGCAACCCAGCCTGAGGCTTCTTTGTACAGAACGCGCGTTTCAAGCAAGCGGTGGTCGTTCAGTGTGACCGACGTATGGGTCGAGTGATTACTGTAACGGGTGAGCTCACCATTGACCTCGGGGTAATAGAACGTTTTCGTGAAGATGCTGCCAACCGGATATTCGTACCAGTCGTCCTTAACCTCAATTTCCCCCGGGACGTGGCGCGTGCGTAGTTTCAATGCGTAATCAGAAAAAAGAGGCGAATTAATTGTGAATGGCTCCGCGTCTTCCCCTACGACGAGCACTCCGTCCTCAATCCACAGTTGATTCCAATCAGACAGCGTCTGAGGGTATTCGTCGCGGGTACAAGCTCCCAATGTGGCCATCAACAAAATCGTGACGATGATGAAAATACGATTGCGATTTGTCCAAGAAAACCACTGGCTACCCGTCATGGACATTGCGGCTTGACTCCCGAGGTCCCACGCGGAGCGATTGAAAAACCGTCGTTAGGTGAAAACAATACTCACACTTCTAGCGACGAACCAAAACGAAGCGATCGCACCTATTCCATAGACTGGAGCCTGCCAAACAATTTGTGGTGTTGGACTGAACCAATGCGTCGTGGCCCGCGTAATGAGTAAAGCGCCGGCAACCACTGCCAGTTGACCAAGTTCCACGCCAAGATTGAAAAGCAGTAGCGCGAGCAGGAGGTTCTCGCGCGGAAGCCCGATATCGTTAAGAGCCCCAGCAAAGCCGAAGCCGTGGAGTAAGCCAAAAATGAACGCAATCAACCAGGTGCGCCGTACCAATAGGGTATCCGTGGTCCCGCGGAGCTTTTCGACTGCTAAGAACAGAATGGAGAGGGCGATAATTGCTTCGATGGGTGCTTGGGGAATGCGGACGAGCCCGACCGCCGAGATGCCGAGTGTCAGACTATGTGCCAGTGTGAATGCGGTAATGGTTTTAACCAACGGTCCAATTCGGTCGAGAAAAAACATCAGACCGATCACAAAGAGTACGTGATCGATACCGAACAAGAGATGCTCAACACCGAGTCGAAGGTAGCTGTTTAACGGCGCGGATCGGTCGGTGACGAGAGCCGCGTGTGGTGACTCTGGTCGGAGCAGAATTGTCGTGGTGCCGTTGATAAGTTGCGCTCGAACCAGAACATCGGTGAGAGTTCTGGTTAGCCCGGAGACACCCACCGGTCGGCCTTCCAGCGACGACGCACAGCGAAGTTCGATGTGTTCGATAAGGGCTTCGGATCCTAAGGCTTCGATCCGTGAAGAGGATCGGGCGCAGTCACGAGGGAACTCGGGTTGCAGCGATAAAGGCCGCCCATTAAGCAAGGGTTGTTTCCAGATGACCGAGTATTCGTTGTCGCCGTGTGCGTTTATTTCGAGGTACGCGGGCCTCACTTCGTGTGCCAGAGACGATGCCGCACAGACACAAAACACAATCAAGACGAGCCGGTTCATCGGTCGATTCGAATGCGGTAATTTTCGCGCATAACTTCCAGTTCGGCGGCGTTTGCCTCGACACGGCGATCTAGGTTGAAATCGTTTCGAACTCGCTCGGCCGCCTCGTCGAAAGTCGATTCGCGCGCTGGGTAGCGCTGCGTGAGCTTCACCAGATGTTGGCCGTAGCCAGATATGATGGGTCCCTGCCAAGTGCCGATCGAGAGCGATGAAAGTGACGTCATAAAGCGCGATCCGAAATCCCGACGGATTTCTGCGGGCGTCGCTTGGGTATATGTTCGCCGTAACATGAAGCTATCGCCGAGTTCGCGCCAGTTCTTATCGTGGATTGATCTAAGTGCGTCTGACGCATCTTCAGCGGCGTTGTTTCGGCGTTCCGGGCTAAAAAATACGTGTGAAAAGTTCAATCGCTCGGCGACCCGATAGCGTTCCTGATGACGATCGAAATAACTACGCAGCGCTTGATCACTCGGAGCTTCGAGTAGTGCTCGGTCTCCCACGACGAACTGCAGTTTTTGAGCAAGGCGTCGGCGAATGATGACATCGTCGTGTTCTAGTCCGAGTTTTCGAGCCTCGCGGACGAACATTTCTTCTCGGACATGTGCGTCGATTAAGCCGTCGAGTTCTGTAGAACTCGGTTCGTTACCCATCTGCGAAAGCCATTGATCGCTTAATCGCCGAATATCATTCTTGCTGACGACGATATTCCGGTCGGCTGATTCTTCTTGACGCGTCGAATCGATGGCGAACAGAAGGACGCCGACAACGATAAAGACAAAGAGTGGGTCGCGGATAAAACGCATGGTATTTGGCACGTCCTAATGCATCTCGAAGCCGCCGGCCACGTTGAGCGAGACCCCGGTTACGTTGGGCGCGGTTGCAAGGTAGACGGCTGCTTGACCCATGTCATCGGCGGTTTGCGGTCTACCCAGAGGCATCATGTCGGCCATGCGATCGTCGAACGCCGCTGCACTTTGATTGGCCATAAGGTGATCGAGCCACATCGCAGTTCCTACCACCCCCGGACAAATGGCATTGACGCGAATCCCCAATGGAGCAAATTCTTGGGCCATTGATTGGGTTAAACCCACGGCCGCAAATTTCGATGCACAGTACGCGGCGAGGTTTGCCGAGCCTCGCTTGCCAGCGATGGACGCTGTGCTCACGATTGCTGCGTTGGTCGACGCCTTTAGAGCGGGTAACGCCGTTTTTGACATCAGAAAAATCCCTTTTACGTTGACTGCGAAAATTCGGTCCCAAGTCGCCTCTGCAAAGCTTTCGATTGGACCGCTATCGACAATCCCCGCGTTGTTTACGAGGACGTCGATTTGGCCGAAGGCGTCCAATGTCTTGTCGATAGCTTCTTGGCAGGATATCTCCTGGGTGACGTCGACCTCAACGCTTTCAACTTCGCCGAGGGTCGACAGGTCGTCGAGGGCCTCTTTCAACGCATGATCAGTGGCCAAATCGTAATTCCAATCGAGACTTGTGCCGAGGTCGGCGATCATGACGCGGTGCCCCGCACGCAGAAAGGCGTCCGCGATCCCTTTACCGATTCCGCGAGCCGCCCCCGTCACAAGTACCGTTCGCTTGCCCATCATCTTGTCTCCTAGCCAGCCAATTGCATATTCAGGCATCCGTAGGGCCCAGGTGCAAGCGAAGGCCATGCTTGCGTATCAACGCCGACGTGCGTGAATTACCGTTCTATTGGACGTGATCCCTGTCCTGTTGTTGTTCGGTCGGGTGTAACCTAAGTCGACCTAGGCGATACACGAGGAACTGAGATGGCGTCGGCGGAGGAACACGCGAAGCGTTTCGTTAAAGTCGGTGACCGCCGCATGGCGTACGTTGAAATGGGCGAAGGAATGCCCATCGTTTTTCAACATGGGAATCCGACGTCGAGTTATCTCTGGCGTAATGTGATGCCGATGCTTGCACACCACGGTCGGTGCATTGCTTTGGATCTTGTCGGTATGGGCGATTCTGACAAGCTCATCAACTCGGGTCCCGACTCGTACACGTACGCTGAGCAGCAGCGGTTTTTCGAAGGGGCTTTGGCCGAACTCGGTGTGGTAGACGAGGTGGTATTGGTCGTCCACGATTGGGGATCAGCGCTTGGGTTTGATTGGGCGCAACGCCACCCGCGAGCGGTCCGCGGAATTTGTTACATGGAGGCGATTGTCCGCCCGCTGACATGGGATGAATTTCCGGACGCGGCTCGGGGCATTTTTCAAGGATTTCGTTCGGAAGCGGGCGAGGCGATGGTGTTGGAAGACAATCTTTTTGTGGAGCGGGTATTACCTGGATCGATTCTACGAGAGCTAACCGAGGCAGAGATGTCCGTCTACCGGCGTCCATATACTGAACGAGGCGAGGGCCGTCGACCAACGCTGACCTGGCCACGTCAGATCCCCATCGAAGGTGAGCCAGAAGATGTCACGCGTGTCGTTCAGTCCTATGCCGATTGGCTCGGGACATCGGAAATACCAAAACTATTTATCAACGCGGAACCTGGCGCATTGCTGACGGGTGGACCGAGAGAATTTTGTAGGCGTTGGCCGAATCAGCAGGAAGTGACTGTACGTGGCAGCCACTTCATTCAGGAAGACTCACCGAAGGAAATTGGCGCGGCGATCGATGCCTGGCTCGACGATTTGTAGACGTTTTAATCGGTTTAGGCCTCGAGCACGTTGCGGTTTGAGCGTCCTGGCTTGGGTATATCGTCGGTCGTTGCGTCGGGTGCAACTTTGATCAACGTTTTGCCAAAATTCTTTCCCTTTAGCATGGCGGCGAAGCCGTCAGGTGCTTGTTCGAGGCCGTCCCATATGTCCTCGCGGTAACGGATTAACCCATCCTTTATCCAACCTGCCATGGTCTCAAGGAATGTGGTTTGGTGGTCCTGAACAAAATTTCCCACAAAAAGGGGATGAACAGTCACGTTTTGCTTCTGAAAAAATGGAGCTCCTACCGTCCGCCACCGCTCGGACGCCTGTTCGGGTAGGGTGTTGCCATACTGCGAGATCATGCCGCACAACGTGATGCGTGACCGTTGATTGAGCAGGGGTAAGACGCCTTCGTAGACGCTGCCACCGACGCTTTCGAAGTACACGTCGATCCCGTCCGGGCACGCTTCACGGAGATCGTCGGCGTAACTTGGAGATAGGTGTGAAATGCACGCGTCGAATCTCAACTCCTCGGTAACGAACCGGCACTTGGACTGTTGGCCCGCGATACCGACGACGCGACAGCCGAGGATTCTGGCTATCTGGCCGGCGGCTTGACCAACTCCGCCAGATGCGGCCGAAACCACCACCGTTTCGCCCGCTTGCGGTCGGCATTGCAAATAGATTCCGGCATAAGCCGTCAGACCGAGCATGCCGAGAATACCTACCGCGGTGGATACAGGTGCCGAGTTCATGTCAAGAATTCGTGGAAACATGTAGCCGAAAATATCTATACCGTTTCCAACTAGGCCAAACCGTTGCCAGCCGTTGGTATTAAAGATGATGTCGCCTTCCCGGTACACGTCAGAGCGGCTCGCAATTACCTCGGAGACAGTCCTGCCATGACATACATCCCCGGGCACTTCGGTGCCGCTGCGTCGGCGTCCCCATTGGTATGGATCCATCGAGAGGTAAAGGGTTTTCGTCAGCGCTTGCCCACGATCGGGAAGCTGCTGGTCTCGAGTGACCCAACGAAAATCGCCGTCCGTCGGCCAACCCTCCGGGGGTTCCCGTCCCAATACCCAGGCGTCATTTCTCGAATGGATCTGCATTGTTGTTTCCCCGGGTTGGTACGGTACAACTTGTTCAGGTGCTCGTTAAGCGTGGAGTATGCGCGCGCGGGTTACCGATCTGGTACCTTGTCCGATCGAACAGGAGACGTAGTTATGCTCGAGCGCTTCAAAGTACCCGAAGATATCGCAGTTCGGGTAGATCAAGCCGTCATGCGCCAAGCGGTTGAAGATATATTCAAGGCGTTTGATATGCCGGAGGAGGAGGCGGAAGCCTCAGCCGACGTCCTGATATATGCCGATATACGAGGCATTGATTCACACGGCGTCTCCAACATGATGCGAGCCTACGTAGCAGGTTTTCGCACCGAACAGATTAATCCTGCTCCTTCAGCTCGCCGTGAACGCGAGACTTTGGGAGCGATTTCATACGATTGCGACAACGGCTTGGGAATTGCACAAAGTCGAGCTTTTATGGAAGAAGCTTGCGAAAGGGCCAAAGAGACCGGTGTTGCGGTGGTCACTGCATACAACGGTCAGCATTACGGCCCGTCCGCTTATTACGCGCACCAGGCATTGGCTCACGACATGATCGGTATCTCGATGACCACGGGCGGTTTATTGGTCACACCAACGCAAGGAGCGGAGCGACTGTTAGGCCTTAACCCTATTGGTAGCGCAGCGCCTTCAGACGTCGAAGTCCCTTTTATTTTCGACGCGTCCATGAGTTCCGTTGCTGCAAATAAAATTCAACTGTTGCGACGGGTTGATGGCAACGTTGCTCCAGGATGGATTAGTGATGCTGAAGGTACGCCAGTGATGGAAGAGTCCGCTGTCCTAGATGGTTTCATGATGCTTCCACTCGGCGGTACCCGTGAGATTGGTTCACACAAAGGTTTCGGTTTGGCGATGTTGGTCGAGATCCTTTGCGGTGTGTTGACCGGTACGGGCGGTGGACCGTTTCGCCGGCAAAATGTGGCGCACTATTTTATGGCCTACGACGTTGGCGCGTTTTGTGACGTCGCTGTCTTCAAAAAAGACATGGATGAGTACTTACGCGCATTGCTCGACTGCAAGCCTGCGCCGGGCGAAACACGTGTGGTTTATCCGGGCATCCCTGAACATGAAGCGGAGCTTGAGCGCCGCGCCCATGGCATTCCATACCACCCGGAAGTTATTGAGTGGTTCAAGAAGACCACGGCAGAGCTTGGGATAACCGATGATTTACCGTAGCGCGCGTTAGCTGTGGGATGGTCCGTCAACCGGCCCACGGGTCTGACTTTTCATCGGCCTGGTCTCTCGACCAAAGGCTATACGTTGCTCACCCCTCATGGCGACACGGCGACGTACCTTATCGACATTGATGGACGTGTAGTCCATCGCTGGGCCTTCAGCCATATTAAGCCTGGCTACGGGCGATTGCTTAACAATGGCAACCTGCTCATGACGGGCTCCGATATCAACACGCCTAAACCGCCGAAAGACGAACCGACGAAAGCACCACCACCGCTTGAACAGCACGTCACACGCCTTGGTGGCTACCATACGACGTTGGTCGAGGTTGATTGGGATGGCAACGTTGTTTGGGAGTACGTCAATAAATTTCAACATCACGACTTTTATCGGTTTGCCAATGGCAACACCATGGTTCCAGAGTGGGTGGAGTTGCCAGAAGAATTGCATCGCGGAGTCCGAGGCGGTCGAAAAATGCCTCGGGAACGACTGCCTAGGCTGCTTGGCGATGATTTGGTCGAAATCGATAAGGATTTGAATGAAGTACGCCGAATCCATACATGGAAACTGCTTGATCCCGTTCGAGACCCTATTTTCGCGACGGTTCGGCGATGGGAATGGACCCACGTCAACTCGATCGATGTGAACTCGGAAGGAGACATTGTTTTCTCCGCTCGGCACAATGATCGGGTCTGTGTGATCGACAACAAATCGGACGAGATTGGTTTCAAATACACCGAAACGCATGGCCAGCATCATGCGACCTGGGTCAAGGACGGCAACATTCAGGTGTTCGATAACGGTGAATCGAGTTCGCGTGTCGTCGAAATCGACCCAACCAATGCCGACATTGTGTGGGATTATCACGGGATTCCCTCCCATCAGTTCTTTAGCGGACATATCTCCGGCGCGACCCGACTAGAGTCAGGAAATGTCTTGATCTGTGAAGGCACCAGTGGACGATTGTTTGAAGTCAATCGCGCTCACGAGGTTGTATGGGAATGGATAAATCCTTTCCTAAACAACAATTCTAGGGGGGAGGCCACCGTCAGCATCTATCGAGCACATCGATACGCTCACGATCATCCCGCTCTAGCGGAGAAAGATCTCGACCCCGATCGATTTGGTAATTTGAACCAACTGAACGGTTTGACATAGCCAACCGGTGCAAAGAATCCGTAACCGTTCAATGTGTGACCGTTGGCTTATTGACCAATAAGACGCCGAGAACAATGAGGCCGAGGGATATGATCGCGCTTGGGTGGACGCTTTCTCCCAATATCTGATCAATCAGCAACAGCGAAATAAATGGCGACAGGAAAATGAGCTGACCGACTTTGGCGACTTGTCGAGTTTGCGACAACGCGTGCTGCCACAGTAGGAACGTAATTCCCATTTCGAACAGACCAACCCAAGCGCCAACCGACAATGCCTGAAGCGACAATGGCGGTAAGCCATCAGTCGACCAACAAAGCAGTCCAACGATTGGCGTGGCGATGGCAAAGCCGGTAAGCATGAGTACCACTGGATGACAATTCATTCGGACCGTGGCGAGCCAGTACACGGACCATAGCAACGTGCTTAGGAGCGCGAGCGTAATACCTGTTGCGTCGAAGGTTTCAAATCCGGTGGTGGCGCCGCGTGTCACCAGGACTACCACGCCGACATAACTCACGCCGATTCCGACCAACGCTTTTCGAGATAAACGCTGCTTTAGCAAAGGGACGGCGAGAAGCGCGAGCGTGATTGCCCATGTGTAGTTCAGAGGCTGCGCTATTTGAGCGGGCAATCTGTTGTACGCTTCAAAGAGAATTAAGTAATAGGCGAGTGGATTTATTAATCCCAATAATCCGGCGCGCAAGTAAGTGTATTTTGTCAACGACGTTGGCGAGACAAAGAATCTGGCGAGGACGAAAAAACCCAAGGAAAAAAGGCAGCCAAGCCATAACATTTGGATCGGCGTGAGGAACGCCAGACCCAGTTTGAAAGCGGTCGCAACGGTCGACCATAGCCCAACCGCGCCTAATCCGAAAAGGATCGCTTGTGTTTCTCGGGGAAGCGCCACGACGTCACATTATCCGAATTTTGTTGAGCGTCCTATCGGTGTCGCGATTGGCTGTCGAGTGAGCTGGATTCTTTCATTCGTTTGACCGCTATCGGTTGAACCGAGACGCCGAACACCGCAGACTTAAATTCATTAATTTAGATTTGGTAGGAAGTGGTATGGCGATTGAAGAAGGGGAAAAGCTTCCCGAAGCAACGATGCACACGATGCGGGATGGCAGACCAACGCCGGTAACGACGGGTGATTTGTTTGACGGGAAGAAGGTTGTTGTGTTCGCGGTTCCAGGTGCGTTTACGCCGACGTGTTCACAGGCGCACCTGCCCGGATACGTGGTCAATGCGGACGCGATTCGTTCGAAGGGCGTTGACGACATAGTCTGCATTTCCGTCAATGACGCTTTTGTCATGGGAGCGTGGGGTGACGATCGGAATGCCGAAGCCATCACCATGGTAGGCGACGGCAACGGTGATTTTACCAAGGCTCTTGGTCTTGAGATGGATGGCAGTGGCTTTGGTCTCGGAACTCGATCGCAGCGCTATGCCATGGTCGTTAACGACGGGACGGTTTCAAATTTGGCCGTTGAAGATGCGGGTCAACTTGAAGTTAGTAAAGCGGAGTCGATCCTAGAGATTCTCTAATTCTGGTTGCCGGGTAACGTGAGGTTGGGGCGCTGCCTTGGTCAGACTCGTTGGTTGATCGACATAATGAGCGTGAACAGGAGCAGCGCCTTCTGGATGTAGTCCGTGTATATACAGGCGAGGACGGCGAATCGCATTTTGAAGACGTGCCAATTGGTCTTGAGAATCGCGGCTTAGGCGGTCGAATCTCTGCGCTGATTCGTGGCAGTGGCGTTATGTTTCGGGAAGTCGATGCAACCTACGATCTAGATTTCCATAATGCGCCGCGGCGGCAATTTGTTGTGAATCTTATCGGCTCGGTCGATATAACGGTCGGGGACGGCACGGTGCGGCGACTCGGCCCTGGCGAGATTCTACTCGCCGAGGACACGACCGGCCGAGGTCATAAAAGTACTGCCGTCGATGGCCAACCGAGAACGTGCCTTTTTATTCCCGTTGACGATGACGCCGACATCTGAACCTTGAATAGCGTCGACTAAATCGCTGACGTACCAGCGATATCATCGCCGCGAAGCATCGCGGCTTGAAGAGAACCCAGCCGCCGAACCCACGGTGTCAAGTGAGTGAGAGCCACGGGCATGTTGGCGGCCGCTGTTCGCGCGGCGTTTTCGTCGGCGTAAATACCGAGTATCAACACGAAAAATAATCGATCACGATGGGCGATTCGCGTTGCCGATAGCCCCGGAATGTTTTTCTCCCTCACGAATTTTTCGAGGGCCGCTTTGCTCGATACGGCGAACAATTGCACGGCAAAATAGTTGGGCGGTAGATCGATGAGATTCACCGATTGATCCGGGCTGTACGCGAGGCTTTGGTAAAGTGGCAGTTCGATATTCGATTCGGCAGTGTGCATATCGACCCTGTCACCACTCTGCTGTCTCCCAGGTTCAGACGTTCTCGAGGGCGTTCGATTCGGGCCCGACGGTGAGTCGAGCGGACGTTTCTTTGAGATATCTGGTGTGTAGTCTTTAACGCACTCCCAGGTCTGCTGCTCCGCCCCTAGGTCGCAGAACCAGTTTTCTTTGGCGGTAACGGCTAGAGGAGGTTCCAGCACGTTGGTGGACCCACAACCCCAAAGCACCAGAAACGTAACCAGACACCACGTGGACCGTTGCCAAATCATGGCGAACGACTGTGCCCATTCGTTTATGATCTGTCAAAACGCTGGAGTTGCACCGTGCCGATGAGTTCGTCGATGGTGGGAAAGTCGACTAAACGTTTTCGTCACGTCGCAGAAAAACGCTGGCTCATGTCCTATGCGGCGGGCGTGGGAGAGATATCCGGCGACTACTATGACACGACAAAGGACCTCTCTGTGCACCCCGTTTTTTCGGTGTGTCCCGAATGGCCCGTCATACTCGATGCGGGACGTGTCGAGGGTTCTGAAAGCATGACGGCAGAAGAAGAGCATACCGGTGTGCATGCCTCGCACGACGTCCTGATCGAACGCCCTATTCGTCCTGATGAACCGCTGTACACGTCTGCCACGATCACGACGGTGGAGCAGCGCAAAGCCGGTGCGTTTCGGATGATGCGTCTAGACACCACAGACGAGGAATCCAATCTCGTCTTATCTACTCATCAGGGCAGTCTTTCGCGCGGGGTGAGCGTTGTGGGTGGGGATAAATCCATCGAGAGTAAGCCGGTACTGCCTGAAATCCCAGCAGGCGTTCAAGGTGGTCGGCAGTTCACAATCCCGGTAAGTGCCAACGCGGCGCATGTGTACACTGAGTGTGCCCGGATCTATAACCCGATACACACGGACCGAGCGGTTGCGAGAGCTGCGGGTCTGCCCGACATTATTCTCCATGGGACGGCGACGCTGGCACTCGTCGTTTCATGCCTTGTCAATAACTTGTTCGATGGTAATGCCCAGCGGGTTAAACGATATGCCTGCCGATTCAGTGCCATGGTACTGATGCCGGGGACCATTACGCTTGAAGTAAACGGGTCAAGAGACAGCCACGTGTGGTTTAGCGCATACAACACAGCGGGTGAATCGGCGATCCGTGGCGGTTACATGGAAGTACGTTAGCGTTCTTCCTCTAGCATCAAGATCCCCGCGGGCATCGCGTGGGGACCAGTTGACAGCCTTTCGGGATTGGTCATCATACGGTCCGGGTGGAAGGATACATTTATGTTAGCGACGTTGGATGACTTCGATCGTATCCCGCGGATCCTAAGGCTTAACTTGGCCGGGCAACCCGTTGATTGGGTCAGTTGGCAAGACGCCGTGTGCCTGTACGCGCGCCGGTTGGTCATATGGACCCACGGAGAATCCAT
>JAKUTI010000068.1 GCA_022448765.1 Pseudomonadales bacterium | reverse complement strand
GTGAGTGTTCCGGTCTTATCAAAGACAACTCGCTTGAGCTCCTGGGTTTCTTCGAGCGTCGAAACGTCTCGAATCAAGATCCCAGCGCGTGCGGCCGCCCCAGTTCCTGTCATGATCGCCGTCGGCGTAGCCAACCCCAACGCGCAGGGACAAGCAATCACTAGAACTGCAACCGCCGCCAATAACGCCACTTCAAGGTCCCCCTCGAGTAGAAACCAGCCCGCCAGAGTACTAGCCGCGAGGCATAGAACGAGCGGTACAAACCACGCGGTGATTCGATCGACCACGCTCTGCACCCGAGCCTTGCCCAACTGAGCGCTTTCCACCAAACGTACGACCTTTTGCAGCGTGGAATCTTCACCCACCGCTGACGTTTCTATCTCCAATACTCCATTGATATTGATTGAACCCCCTGTCACGGAATCACCGCCTGACTTCAGCTGCGGCACGCTTTCGCCGGTGATGAGAGATTCATCCACTTCCGCCTCGCCCTGGATGACTCTGCCGTCAACGGCGATACGGCCTCCCGGCCGACACACCACGACATCGCCAACGCGCACGGCCACAATCGGTCGTTCCTCCATGTCGCCGGTCGCCGTTTTCACCAACGCGGTCTCTGGGCGCAAAGACATAAGAGTGCGAACCGCTTCGCTCGTTGCTCGCTTGGCCTTTGCTTCGAGATACTTGCCGAGCAGCACCAATGTAATCACCACCGCCGATGCTTCAAAGAAGAGCTGCCCTTCGGCCGATTCTCCCAACGTGATCAACAAGTACCAGCTATAGACGTACGCGGCTGTCGTTCCCAAAACCACGAGTACATCCATGTTAGCGCTGCGGCTTCTCAGTGCATTCAGCGCGGCTCGATAAAAACGCAGACCAAGGACAAACTGGATAGGCGTCGCAAGAAGAACTTCGACGGCTGGTAACAAATGCAATTCGTCGTATCCCATAAATTGCAGCAACATCTGAACCACCAGGGGAAACGTCAGCACCGAGGCGGCGGTTACTTGGCGTCGGTCCCGACGCAACTTCACCTCGCTCTGATCGACATTGACGTCGGCAACAGGCACGAGTCCGTACCCGGCGCGTTCGACGGCGCTGAGGAGTTGCTCGTCATCCGTGACCCGTGCCGCAATCGTTACGCTGGCACGTTCGAGCACCAGATTCACGTCCGCGCGAATCACACCGACCCTGTTCAACAACGTCTCCTCAACACGCTGAGCGCAGGCACTGCACGTCATTCCTTTGACAACAAATTCGCGTATTTCAAGGCCGACTTCGAAACCGGCCCCACGCACAGCCTGCATGACGTGATCAAGATCTGTCGATTCATCGTCGATAACAACCGCCGCCCGTTCCAAAGAGAGACTGACGACTGCATCAAGCACCCCATGCGTACTGCGCAGTGATTCCTCAAGCCGGACAACGCACCCGCTGCACGTCATCCCTTCGATCACCAGAGGCAATTCACGCGATGCTGTGTTCGGGTTGTTCACTCTCAAGACGTCATCAGGTCGTGAGGAAAAGCGCTAGCATTCCTACCCAAACAAGGAGTAAGAAGTGCCAGTACACCGCACACAAGCGAAAACTAAGCACTAAGTCAGCTGCGTCGACGTTGCTTTGCATACGTAGAGCAACCCGAACCCATGCCACCAGTCCACCGATTAGGTGACATCCGTGAACCGCCGTGATCAGATAGAAAAAGGAATTCGCAGGGCTTGAGGAAACAAAATAGCCCATCCCAACAAGCTGTTTCCAAACAATCGATTGTCCCGCCAAGAACACTAACGTCAGGACGCCCGCGAGCAAAAAACCAAATCGTGCACGATCCATCAAGTCGCCACGAATCGCGCCGCATGCTCGTTGAAACGCCAAACTGCATAACACCAAAACACCGGTATTGACCCACAGTAGCGGGGGTTCCGGCAAAGCAACCCAATCCGTGCTTAGAATTATCCGCATGTGATAGGCGGCAACGAGCAGAAAAAATAGCACGCCTACAATCGCTAAAAAGACGTACATAGCAACGCTACGACGATGTACCGGAAAAGCTGGACCCCCGTCCGTCGCCGGCCCGTCGGCGGTCTGAACCTGCCAAGGTTTATCGATGAGTTGTCTAAATAGTCCCAAAATTTACTCACGCGTTGAGCGCGCATTTACAAGTATAGATGTGGTGACGGAATGACGAAACGAAAGGGTGAGGTTTGACCCTACGTTGTAATGCGACGTCAGACGCCCCTGATCGCGGCATCGGGCATAATGTAACGATGAGGATTGAGCCTGTGACCGAATCATTCGGGGCCGTGGTCAGCGGCGTTTCTTTGGCAGCGCTTTCCGACAACGAATTTTACGCGATTGAAACGGCATGGTTTCAATACGCTGTCCTGTTATTTCCGACTCAATGCCTCACCGAATCTGAGCACTTTGCGTTTTCTAAGCGCTTCGGCCGCCTCGAACGCGGGCTTCAGCGTGGAAGCCGCCCGAGTGCTGCCCGTATTGCTAACGTCGATGCCAACAATCGGTTATTACCGCCGTCAAGTTTGCCGTCACGATTTAATATCGGAAACTCGGTATGGCATACCGACAGCTCGTATAAAAGTACGGCAGCAAAAGCCTCGCTGTTAGCCGCCCATCTGGTTCCAACAACAGGTGGCGAAACAGAATGGGCCGACATGCGTGCCGGTTACGACATTCTAGGCGACTCGATGAAGGTGTGGCTAGCGGACAAAGTTGCGGTTCATAGCTTCCGCTTTAGTCACGCTTGGCATGGCGGCTTAGAACTCTTGAGTGACGAGGATTTAGCCCACTTGCCTCCCGTCAAACATCCAATCATTCAAGTGCATCCAGACAGTGGTCGCAAGATTCTTTTCATTGGTCGACACGCAAGCCACATCGTCGGTCAACCGCTCCCTGCGAGCCGAAAGCTTCTGCGGCAACTGACCGATCAGTCGGCACAACCGCCCAGGACTTGGAAACACCAATGGAGTCCTGGAGACCTCGTGATCTGGGACAATCGATGTGTGTTGCACCGCGGTCACGCGTTCGATCCGCAGCAGGCTCGCGTGATGGTGAGGACAACGGTTGCCGGCGACGCACCGGAAAACGAATGGGCAGCATGACGAGAGGCCATGAATCGGACATATATCTTGACGGCCTGAATCTCAGCTGCGACATCAAAGAACAAAGGAAACTTAAAGGATAGGTCATGAAGATTGGATTATTTGGCATTGGTTCGGGCATTTGCGCTAATCCGCAAGTTGCAGCCGAAGTTGCGCAACACGCGGAGGCCAGCGGTCTCGACTCACTTTGGACGGGCGAACACGTAGTCCTTCCGGAGCCCCGACAGGCCCCTTCGCCCGCAGATCCCGAATTCGCCATGCTGCACCCGTCGACGATCCTCGCTTATATCGCCGGGGTAACGCGCTCGATTCGGTTGGGGACAGGCATCGTACTAATCGCGCAACGAAACCCTGTGGTGCTCGCCAAGGAAATGGCGAGTCTTGACGTCGTCTCAGGTGGTCGCTTATTGCTCGGCATCGGTGCTGGTTACCTACATCAGGAATTCGAAGCCTTAGGCGTCCCATTTAATGAGCGAGGCGCGCGCACCGACGAGTACGTTCATGCCATGCGATCGCTTTGGAACGATGAGCATCCATCATTCGAAGGTAAGTTTGTACGCTTCGATAATGTTCGGGCCGAGCCCCGCCCGGTCCAAATTGGAGGTCCCCCTATCGTTGTGGGTGGATCGAGCGATGCCGCCATTCGCCGTACGATCGAATACGCGCAAGGTTGGTACGGCTTTGCGCTCAATGTCGACCAGACCCGCGATGTCTTGCGACGACTGGAAGAAGCCGGCGCAGACGATATCGAGATCAGCGTAACTCCCTCCATGCCCATCAATGACGAAACCGTTCAAGCATTCAGTGATATCGGCGTCGATCGCCTTATTTCACTGGTGTCGCAACGTTCTGTCGAACGTGTGCAGGAGACCATTGATGCTATATCGGTGTACGCGTCTTGATGGCCAGCTGTAGAAATGAATTTTTGTTCCGGCTCGGATTCGCGGACAAATCCTCAGCAAGACAGGTTGCAATCGATAGCCGGATCAGACGGTAGCATCAGCGACCCTCGAACTCGGGCAAACGTTTCTCGACAAAAGCTTGTGCCGCATTCCGATGATCCAACGTATCAAAAGTCCGCATCATGTGATCCGCCTCGAGATCGAGAACGTCGGCTAGCGAGCCATCTAACGCCTTGTTGAGGTTCTTCTTCATGTACTCAATAGCGATCGGAGGCAACGCCGCTAAACGTTCCACGTACGCCCTGGCTTTTTGTTCGAATTCCGCTTCCGGATAGACCTGGTTGAGCATACCCAGTTGCAACGCCTCAGGGGCAAGGATGACGTCCGCAGAAAAGTACAGTTCACGTGCCTTGGCGGTCCCCACGAGCTGAGTGAGAAAGTACGATCCACCGTAATCGCCCGACACCGCAATCTTCGAAAACGCCGTCGTGAATTTCGCAGTCTCTACGGCGATACGTATGTCGCACGCAAGTGCAAACGAAAGACCGCCACCGGCGGCAGGACCGGGAATCACGGCAATGGTAGGTTTTGGCATCTCGTGTAAATGCTCTACCAATTCGGTACTCGAGCGAAGACCTCCCACCCGATCCTCGAAACTCGTCCGTTGACCCGACTTAGCATTGGCCCCCGCAAATCCCTTGACGTCTCCACCAGCGCAAAACGCCCCACCGGCTCCCGTGAGCACGACGACGCGCACTTCGGGATCACCGGCGAGCCTGGGGATGGCTTCCTCGAGCCCTGCCATCATGCTCGGTGAAAGCGCATTGCGCGCCTCTGGTCGGTTCATCGTTAAGGTCGCGATCCCCCGGTCAATCGCCTCGAGTAAGTGATCACTCATCAGAACTCAACCCACGTTTGCCTACAGACACTCGCCCCTCCTACATCCCTTCCGATCAGTAGGAGACAATACCCGCAGCAGCCCCGACCGAAAAGGTGTTCACGTGGCGCCAGTGCGGGCACTTCTCTCCGATCACAACAAGGCTTATGGTGTTCGAATGCGCCCGCATAGGTCTTTAGTTCTTCTTGGTCTCGTAATTTCCACCGGATTCTCGGTGGCGGATAACCGACCCAACATTGTTCTGATTCTCGCAGACGACTTGGGGTTTTCCGATGTCGGCGTCTACGGCAGCGAAATTTCCACGCCGACCATCGATACCTTGGCCACACGGGGGGTCACTTTTACAAACTTCCACACTGCCGCCAGTTGTGCCCCGAGTAGGGCAATGCTCCTCACGGGTGTCGATTCGCACCGCGCCGGTGTTGCCAATATCCCAGAGGCCATACCGCCCGAGCAGACCCATAGCCCAAACTATCAGGGATCACTCAGCCCCAACGTGGTCACCATCGCGAAGCTACTTTCGGATGCGGGCTATCGCACCTACATGGCGGGTAAATGGCACTTGGGGCTAGACCAAATGCCCAACTCGCGCGGATTCATTCGATCGGTCTCACTCGCGGACACTGGGGCTGATAATTGGGAACAAAAACCGTACTTACCACTCTACGACGAGGCTCGCTGGTTCGAAGACGACGAGCCACTGCAACTCCCGGCCAATTTTTATTCTTCCGAATATCTTGTCGATCGTCTCATCGAGTTCATTGGCGACGCGTCAGGCGATCAACCTTTTTTTGGCTACCTCTCTTTCCAAGCAGTTCACATCCCGGTTCAAACGCCGCCTGAATTTACCGCCAGATACAGCCACCGTTACGATGACGGCTGGGATGCGGTTCGAACCACGAGATTTCAAGAAGCTATTAAACGAGGAATCGTACCCCCAACAACTCGATTGATCGACATGCCGACGACGCGGGAATGGGACGAATTGTCTACGGTGGAGCAAGAACGCGAGTCGAAGCAAATGGCGGTGTACGCCGGCATGGTGGAGGCCATGGACTACCACCTCGGTCGTTTGATCAGTCACCTCGAGCAGACCGACCAATACACCAACACACTTTTTATCGTCACCTCGGATAACGGCCCTGAACCTTCCAATCCCGTGGCGTTAGCGGGGCCGTTGTTTGGATGGTGGTTACGGCTGAACGGTTACCATACGGACATTGAACGCCTTGGCGAACGCGGCAGTTTTAATTTTCTGGGGACCGACAACGCATCGGCCGCCGCCTCGCCATTCGCGTTCTACAAGTTTTATGCTGGCGAGGGAGGTATGCGTGTTCCGCTCGTGATTTCCGGACCGTCCGTAGTCGCCCCATCGAGGCTGTCCCACGCTTTTACCTACGTCAAAGACCTCGCCGCGACAGTTCTCGATATCGCGAACATTGAACATCCCGGATCGCAGTACCAAGGAAGAGACATTGAGCCGTTAACAGGCAAGACGCTACGACCCATTCTGCAAGCCCGAACCGAACGCATACGCGATGACTCGGAGGTGACCGGTTACGAGGTCGGCGGTAACGCCGCCCTCTTTCAAGGCGACTTTAAAATCGTCATGAACCGACCGTCAGTTGGCGACGGCCAATGGCACCTATACAACATTACAGAAGATCCAGGCGAATACCACGACCTTGCGTTGCATCTGCCCGTGCGTTTTCGTCAGATGCGCGACGCTTACGAACACTACGTTGAGGACAACGGCGTGCTCCCGATCCCCAATGACTACGACCAAGTCCGACAAGTGGGGATGCGGGGGTATCAAGCTCTCGCTATGCGTTACGGTGGTATTGCTGCGTTGATCGGACTCATCGTCGCGGGTTGTTGTTGGTCCTTGGGGCACCGATTCTTTCGCCCAAGAGTGTCCTAATGCCCGTGGAAATGGGTCCAGGTCACTGCTAGGGTCGGTCGCATGAACACACTACATGACGCAATCACGCTATTGGAAAAAGGTGACTGGGATGCTGCGCATACGATTGTTCAGAACGATGACTCGGCACCCGGCGCATGGGCACACGGCATCGCGCATATGCTCGAGGGTGACTTGAAGAATGCAGGATATTGGTACGGTCGCGCAGGGCGCGAACTTACGGTTGACGCACAGATCGACGATGAAATCGCTGCGTTGAAGGCCTCGGTCGCCGACAACTAGTAGTCCCTCTTCTATTGACCCGCAACGCGTTTAACGACACGCGTACCAGCAATCCAGTCGTGCAAGCAGCGTTGATCCTTCCGAAAGATAAAACAGAAATCGATAAGCACCAGCAACCACAGCAGCTCCCAAATGAATCCCACGGCCACGACCACGACGGGAATGAGTGCCCTGACGAACAACAGTTTCCAGAAGCTCGCGCAGTTGCCCGTTTGGTGATCCACAATCATGAGACTCATCGCGGCTTTGCCCGCGGTCTGGCCTCGGGTCCACAACATCCAACCATTCAGCATTAGGTAAGCTGGCAGTCCGCAGAGCACGGCATTGATCGTGGACTGACCGACGTTCGCGTAATCCTCAGCGTGTTCTAGAACCCCGGTCGCGAGAATCACCAGTAACGTCACGACCGTGATCAATGCCCAATCCAATCCGGTAGCCGCCATCCGCTGTATGCGCAGTTCACCAGAAACCGAATCGGTCACGGTAGGGCATCCGGTTTTATTTGAAAGACCAGGAGCGCATTGCCGCCTCGTTGTCCGAAGTTGCCGTACCCCGACGCAACGATCAGAAGATCATCCGCGAGCATCGGACCGTGAGCGTCAAACGCCCCACCCTCGGCATAGCTTCGACCTTCGTCGTCTTTCTGGGCCCAGTCACCATTCACCACGTCGTATTGTTGCCAACTGTCATGTTGCCAGCGTGTTTCGCCGGTGCTGACGTCAAGCGCCCAAAGGCGGCCATCCAAGTCACCGAAAAATACCAAGTCTCGACTGGCGACAATGCCGCTCGAGATCCCACCACTACACCCGGCACAGCCTCTGCTTTCTATGATACGACTCCATCGTGTTTCACCGCTTGCCATCTCTAGCGCGTGCAGACCGGGGGCCGCTTGGCCCTCTCCTGTCCCCGTTTCCCGATCGCTAATAGGAACAAAAACGAGCTCGAGTTCGGGATGTACGGCCATGCCGAAGTGCACGCCACCGAGTAAACCCCCACGGCCTATGCGCTTGCGCCACACGTGCTCCCCCTTGTCAGGATCTAACGCGTGTACGTCCCCAGATTTTTGTCCCGCGAAGAGGAGTTCGCGACCATCTCGCAAAGTCGACAAGATGGGGGGCGCACCGAAATCGTGATCCGGACCCACAGGATCCGGACACAATGGATGACCCGGGATACCACAACCCATGCTGTATGCATCGTTGGCGGTTGCTTGCATCACCCACCGAACGTTGCCATTGCTCGTATCCACCGCGAAGATCGCGTCGCTGGTCGCACTAGTCGGGTGGCTATAATTTTGACCGGTCCCGAAAAAGACCACACCACGTTTTGCATCAAGCGTCGGAGCCCCCCAAACGGGCGCTCCACTTGGGCCGTAGCGCTCGACAAACAACCAGTGGCGGCCCGTCTTTTCTGGCGGATCGCTTATCGTTGGCGTATACCACTTCTTGGCTCCGGTCGATAAATCAAGGGCTCCCATAGCACCGCTCGTCGTGCAGCACCCATACCATGGCAGTATCGTGAGGCCCATTTCCATGGATGAAATGGGTACGAAGACATTATCTCCGTCCACGAGAGGCGAGCCAGAATACATCGGGATCGGATGATCCTCGGTAAAACTATAACGCCAAATGTGAGTCCCATCTCTCGCATCCACCGCGAATATTCCGTTCTGCCGAACGCCAAAGATAAGAACGTCCCGACCGTCTGGCAGGCGGGCAGGCGAAATCGCGGTCGATATTTCCACTCCCTCAACCGGGCTCGTCCAACGGGTACACCCGGTATCTCGATCGAGAGCGACTAATCCGCGACCACTGTCCCCAAAAAAAATCGTATCTTCCGAGACCAACGGGTACGAGCGTGGTGTTTTCTCCGCTAGTTGATATACCCATTTCAGTTCGAGTCGATCGACGTTATCCGCCGAAACTGAGGTGCGTTTAGGACCTTGGTAACGTCGGTTCGCACTGTCAATTCCCCAGCCCGAAGAATAAAAATCCTTAAGCCCAGGTTCGGTCGTCTCGCACAGGCCACTGTGAACAGTAGAGCTACCAAAGACCGCCAAACAAACGGCGAGCCACGATCGCTTGGTCAATCGAACTGTCCTTACGGGCTTTGACACAATCAACATGGCCCACGCTAACGGGTAGTTCATGATAGATTAAAATCGATATGCGGATCCTAGGGCCACTCTACCACCCAGCATGAGTCGCCACATGAGAAGGTATTCCAATGGGATTGATGGATGCCACGCCTGCGATGCGAGAGTCACAGGCTCCCTCGAACCTTCCTGATCACAAAAGTCCCGCACTCCGTGGTTTGGTGGAGACCCTCGCTCGACTTGCTCCCGCAAGCTGCTTCAAACTCGAGACCGTATCGTCCCAGCCGATGCAGGCATCCGTAATACTGCAGCCGTACGCGAGCTCTTGACCTGTACCGATCGGTTGATTGCCTTCGATAAGATTGCTTTCAAGCATGACGCCGAAAATGCGGGTCTCACCACGTTCGACCTGGGTACATACATCCGTACAAACAGAAAGCTGCTGGCGATAATCTTTACCACTATTGGCATGACTCATATCGATCATAACCTTGGTGGCAAGTCCCGCCTGATCGAGTAACCGGCTAGCGTAATGTACGGACGGATTGTCGAAATTCGTTTTTCCGCCACCGCCACGAAGGATCAGGTGACAATCGCCATTTCCCGACGTCGTGAACTTCGCCGAATGCCCGCGCTTGGTCACCGACAAAAAAATGTGTTCGTGATTTGCTGACTTAATGGCATCCACGGCAACTTGAATCGATCCATCGGTACTGTTCTTGAATCCAACGGGGCACGATAGACCCGAAGCAAGTTGGCGATGGACCTGACTTTCCGTGGTACGCGCTCCGATCGCCCCCCAACTCACGAGATCGCCCAAATATTGCGGCGTGATAGGGTCAAGGTATTCAGTCCCCGTCCCGAGGCCCATTTCTGCAACATCCCTCAACAGCCCACGTGCCGTTCTCAGGCCCGCATTGATATCGAAAGACCCATTCAAATGGGGATCGTTAATGAGACCCTTCCATCCCACGGTGGTGCGGGGCTTTTCGAAGTAAACCCGCATGATAATGAGAAGATCATCGACGTGGGCTTGAGATGCTTCGACGAGCCGGCTCGCGTATTCCCGAGCGGCATCGGGGTCATGGATAGAACATGGGCCCACGACGACGAGCAAACGACGATCTTCCCCTTTTAGGATTCGACTGATGGCTCCCCGCGTCTCGTAGACAGTGCGCGATGCGGTATCCAACATGGGTTGTTCGGCGATCAAGGACTCGGGGGCGATAACCTCTTCCGTCCCTGTAATTCGAACATCGTCGGTGTGGTACTTCACAACCGGTTCCGTTGCGCCATTGGATTTTTCAACATCGGCGCGTTGCTTAAACGTCCGCGTGGATATCAAAAACCCGATTCACGAGATCACCGTCGAGATATGGTCCCAGCGCTTCCAATAATCCGGTCTCCATGCGCCATGCCATATACGCTTGTTGGTCTTCAACACTATTCCAACGTTCGACCAGACACACCACGGACTTTTCTTTTTCGACATACGTCTCGACACTTTCACAGCCCTTGTAACCGCGTGTCTCAACAAGCGCTTGCTTCATGATCCCCAGATACTCGTCTAACTTATCGCTTTTGATCGGCATCTCAAGCGTGATCATCACACTCATATCACTCCCCTCGGTGTTGTCATCGTTTGGTCCGATCTGGACCGAGCCGCGAATTGTTGTCCTTTACGCCCTAGAAAGAAAGAACCAGCACCTGCCCAGACACTGCGCTGATCTATAAAGCAAAATCACCTCTGCCCCCTATCTGTTCATCCAATCCACCAACTACGTGGACATTGCCGACGAAATCCGCCGACATTATTTTCTATTTTATCTTTATATTTCAATATTTTATGAATTACTTGTAAAGTATTTAGGTAGAGAAACTTCACGCCGTATGAATGGGAAGCTCTAACTGTCTCGTCGTCACTTTCGTGTTGCTTTCGCGAGCTAATGGGACATCGGGAACAAACCGATAATCAGGGTTCTCGCGAACCCGTCGACGAATCTCAAAGAGTTCCCTCCAGGTCGCAACAAGGCCGTGGGTCGCGGGGGGCAAGTCGTGGGCAATCGCTGTCCGGAGCCTCGGTAAATTGTAGAAAGGTACCGCTGGAAACATGTGATGCTCTAAATGGTATTGCATATTCCAGTAATAGAACGCCGGCAACCACGAACACGTGAACGTCCGCGTGTTGTAGCGAAAGTCTGGCACGTCCGAATTCAGGCCGTAGTGTTGAGGAATCCCACATAGAAACCCGAGCCAGCCGCAATAAAAGGTGCCGAAAGTAAAAACAACGATCAAAAACCAATGACCGGTGACGATAAACGTCGCCGCCAAGAGGCCGTGTCCAGCAAGTAATATCCGAGCCCAATTACGGTGTCGTCGACGTACTCCAGAGTCGGTTTCCGGGAGCACGTGGTTGTACCATCGACCATGAATATGGCCATTGGCGTGCCGCCAAACAAGTTTCAACTTCTGCCACGTAGCGGTTGGATCAAGAATCAACAACC
>JAKUTI010000067.1 GCA_022448765.1 Pseudomonadales bacterium | reverse complement strand
GGCAAGAAGATCGAACAGATTCCTGCGGGGGTCAGCGGTCAAGACAACTTTAAGGGTAGTAAGCACATCGTCATCTCAAGGCGTCCAAAGCAAGCGCCTAAACGCTAATTTCTTAGGAGTTAAGCACTCCATTAATAAGCGAACCGCGAGCATTTCGACGGTTCGTGTCGGTGACGTTTGGGTTCAGGGTGCGGTCGTAAGCTACAATTATCGTTCTTATGTCGGAATGTGGCGAATGGTCGGAGTGCGTACAGAGTACCTGCGTGGATTGGGTATTGATGTTTGGGTAACCAAGCCAACGGGTCGGAATACATTTGATAATCGCGCATCACCGCTTGTTGGTCAGTCTAGAAGTGGGTTATCGGAAAGCTCCGTTGTGCGGTCAGATCGCACAACGGCGGTGGGCCCCCGTTTCAGGATTCGAGGTTTTCGTCTCGAGCGCGTGTTGGGGTTGGTCTCTGAGGAGGCATTTCCCGACATGTCCCTGATACTGGATATCGCTAGAGCGATAAACGTATTCAAGTGCGTTAAAGCTGATGAGTTTGTTTTTGTTTGGCCGCAAGTCGAAGGTTCTGATTCCTCGTGGGTCGACGCCACCAACGCGTTTGACGCGTTCTGCAACTCGCGGATCGGTTCAGAGGATATTGTTTTGGCGGTCGGTGTAGGTTTGACGCCGCTAATGACGACACAAAATTTGTCGCCCGAGCAGCTCATCGCTCTTGACGCGGTGCCGCGCACCGCGAATGAAAAACATGAATTATGGAAGCAAATCCGAGTCTTGGCGCGATAAGATTTCGCGCAATGGGTCACGTCGATCTCGAGTCCGTAATGAAGATCGAGACTCAATCCTATGAATTTCCTTGGTCACGAGGAACATTTGAGGACTGCTTGGCGGCCCCATACGAATGCTGGGCTGTAGAGCTAGGAGATCGTGAGGGGCGGGACCGGATCGTTGGATATGGCATTTTGCATGTAAGTGGTGATGAAGCTCACCTGTTGAATGTCTGCGTCGGAAAACAGCTGCGTGGATCCGGTTTTGGACGCGAGATCGTACTTTATTTGGTCGATCGAGCTAAAGCGCAACGAGCTACCAAAATGTTTCTGGAAGTTCGTCCATCGAACGGTATAGCGCGTGCTTTATACGACTCAGTGGGTTTTCACCAGATAGGTGTTCGCAAGGGTTATTACCCGGCATTCAGCGGACGAGAGGACGGTCTTGTGCTCGCTTTGCACCTTGATGGCGAGTAATCCTTGAACCTGATGCCACGAGTAGCCGCGAGGTCGCCGCGAAATCCCTTGCGGTGCGTGTTTTCCACGTCGTAATGAGCGGTCAAGACCCATACTGTCGGCGTAGAACGTTTGCCATCATCTCCCATCCGGATGCCGGTAAGACCACAGTGACCGAGAAGCTTTTACTGCTGGGTAATGCCATTCAGTTGGCCGGGACGATCAAATCACGAAAGTCGGATCGGCACGCGAGGTCAGACTGGATGGCGATGGAACAAGAGCGTGGCATTTCAGTGACGACTTCTGTGATGCAGTTCAATTACGGCGAAAAAATCGTGAATCTCCTCGATACACCCGGACACGAGGATTTTTCGGAAGATACTTACCGAACCCTTACGGCCGTTGATTCGGCACTGATGGTGATTGATGGGGCCAAGGGGGTTGAACCGCGGACCGTCAAATTGTTAGAGGTGTGTCGTTTGCGCGATACGCCGATACTTACCTTCATTAATAAACTTGATCGGGCAATTCGTGATCCGATCGAATTGATGGACGAGATCGAGGATGTTCTGCAGATCGAGTGTGCGCCGATCACCTGGCCGGTAGGTATGGGCCGTGAATTTCGGGGTTGTTACCACCTCCTCGAAGATCGCTTTGATTGCTATGAAACAGGTTATGGGGATCGGGTGCACGAATATGACAGCATTCAGGGGCTGAACTCGATGGCGGCGAAGGATTGGCTCGGTGAAGAGCACGAACCTTTTGCGGAACAAGTTGAGTTGGTAAAGGGCGCAAGTCACGAATTCGATCTGCAAGACTTTCTAGAGGGACGTCGCTCTCCGGTATTTTTTGGTACGGCGCTTGGTAATTACGGCGTTCGACATATGTTGGAAATGTTCGTCGATATTGGCCCCACACCTGGATCACGTCGGGCACGCGCGCGAACGGTAGAACCGTCTGAGGACAAGTTCACGGGATTTGTATTCAAGATTCAGGCCAATATGGACCCACGTCATCGCGATCGCATAGCATTTATGCGGGTTTGCTCGGGTCGCTATCGACATGGCATGCGTATGAATCATGTTCGGGTGGGACGCGAAACAAAGATCACCGACGCGGTCACATTTATGGCCGGCGATCGCGTAAAAGTTGTCGAAGCGTACGCTGGAGACATTATTGGTCTTCACAATCACGGCTCGATTCAGATTGGCGATTCGTTTAGCGAAGGAGAGCCGATTGTTTTTGAGGGGATCCCCAACTTTGCGCCCGAGTTGTTTCGTCGAGTTCGAGCACGGGATCCACTAAAGTCAAAGCAGCTGGAGAAGGGGATTCGTGAGCTTTCGGAAGAGGGCGCGACGCAAGCCATTATGCCTCTTTCGGGAAACGGCATTGTTGTTGGCGCAGTAGGCGCGTTGCAGTTCGATCTGGTTGCCTACCGTTTACAAGAGGAGTACCGAGCGGATTGTCTATACGATCAGAGTTCCGTACATACATCTCGCTGGGTGATGTGTGACGACGCCACCAAACTCACTGAATTTCGCGCCAAGAATTTAGACCAACTGGCGCTCGATGCAGGGGGATTCTTGACGTTTCTTGCTACGTCTCGGCCTAACCTCGAACTAACGCAAGAACGATGGCCCGATGTTCAATTTTTGTCGACTCGAGAACACGGAGCGAAAGCTTAAATCACCGCTTTCTATTGTCGGACGTGTCCATCGGCTCGTATGATCCTCATCAAAGTGGCTGGATTATTACTGGATTGATTAGCCTACCGTTTGAAGCCGAGCTGGCATCGTTCATTGACCGCCCGGAAGATGCTGTTGAGGGCGCGTTGATCGTCGCCAGTATCATCGATAAGGACGCGGAGGTGGACTGGGCGCGTCGGGAATTGGACCGGCTTGCGGCAGATTTTGGCGCCGGGGATGCCAGGCACATTTGTGATGAATTACGACGGTTGGGTTTCCAGGGGGCAGGTCGAAACTATTACGACGTTGACAATAGTCGGTTGGATCGTGTTTTGCGTTCGAAGCGCGGGATACCGATTTCGCTTGCCATGGTTATCGCGGGTGTCGCTCGGCGAATAGGTCTCTCAACGGAAGGGGTGAATTTCCCCAGACATTTCTTGCTCACGGTCGCGGATGAATTGGTGGACCCATTCGAGCTGAAGGTCACCTCGATGGAAGCGTCGAGGGAGTGGTTGACCGACAATAATCTGGACCCAAATCAAGCGTTTGCAGTTGCTAGTCCAATCGATATCGTACTTCGGATGCTCAACAATGTGCGTTCGATTCTACAGTCGTCGGGCGATTACTTAAGAGCGCTTGAGCTTTCGGATTATCAGCTGATGTTGGTTCCCGAACACTATGGACTCTACATTGAACGGGCGGATGTTTGGATGCGTCTTGGTGATCGGGACATGGTGTTGAGGGAGCTTAACAGTGCGTTAGAACACGCCCCATCGAGGACGATTGCGGAACGCATTGCCGACCGGATCAAAGACATCGGGAATACGCCCTCAAGTGATTTGAATTAGTCCAGACGATCAATCGGTCATGTCGGAAAAGGCATTCGGCACGTTTAGTTCAATTGGCTGCTCAAATCCGGGAATTTGGATTGTCGTGTCGGTAAGGTTGATATCGTGGCCCTCGAGAACGCCCTCTCCAAATTGGTAGATTGGTGTGGACTCTCCGCGACTTGCTTGTTGATCGTACTCACGGACCTTTTCCTGGACCGATTCGTTGCGTTGGGCGTGTGCCAGCAGATCGGTACGACCGTGACGTTTCTCCAACAATTTCATCGTTAGATCTGGTGACAGGGCTAGTCCTGTCGCGTTGTTGCCGCCAAATCCTTTAGAGTTGATGAAGGCTATGTCGAGTGATTCCGGGGAACGTTCGATGTGAGCAGATCCAATCGTCAAATGACTCGCATGGACGTCTTCGGCAAGATGATCGATGGTGGCAATACCGGGGATGAGCCCATATTTCCAGGTCCCCAGCGCGCTGGTTAGTTGATCGCCTGCTGCCGGTGCGAGCGTATGACCAAGGTATGCCTTGACGGCGGCGACAGGCCAATTTGTTATACCAAACGTTTTGGCCAACTCGTTCATGATTTCGGACTCAGTTACTCGATTCTGCGGTGTGCCTGTTCCATGGGCGTGGATGTACGAACGTTTCTGCAAACCGTCATCGCCAACTAACGATCGGGCCGTCGCCATCGCTTTGGCGACGGTTACGCGACTTCTTGAATCCGTCGGCGTTGATGAAAACGTCGGGAACCGAGCCATAGATTTCGGCGCCAAGATCGAGTGCTAGGACGTCATCCATTAGAACAACGTAGATGGCGGCTTCGGCGAGCGTAAATCCGGCGTTGTCGGAAAAGGGCCTACATGCTCGGCGATTGTCTACTTGGTTAATATCGTCAAGTGCCATCAAGGCTTCGTCTTCTGTTAGCGCTCCCATGGTGCGATAACCTTCGACAATCTCTGGTGTGATTGGCGCTTCAGCGCCACCAACCATTGCGACGCGTCGACGACCACTGCGGATATCGTCGATCCCTTGTTTCAAGTTGTATAGGAACGTCGCGCACGCGCCGATGACGGCACCGGTCGAGCCGACGCTTCCGAGAATGTATGCGTTGATAAAATCTGCAGGCATTTCGCAGAGCCCGAGAGCAGCTTGTTTTGAAGTTGGGCGTTTCCCGATCATGGGTGCCTGAAGCATGCCGCCACTACCATTTTGGTCTAGTTGCCCCATTGCACTGCCCGAATAGACGGCGAAAGCATCTGGAGGTACGCGACGACGCAACTCCGACCAGTCAATACCTATTGAGTGGGCGGCGTCAGAAGCGCCATAAACAGTGAGTTGAAGCCCGCGGGGATGATTCCTCGATTGGTAGAGCGCTCCGGGTTCGAATCCGGTCGGCACCTGGCCTGCAGACGTGACCCGGGATACCCGACGATCGGGCAACAGCACCTCGGTTGGGCTATCGATCGAGATCTCGACTGCATCGTCTGATACTTTCTTTAGGGCCCAGGTTTCCGGAACGTGTTCTGGCAGTTGGCGTACGGGGAGAACGAACGTGAGAGGACTTTCGGACGAAGCAGCCAGCGTAGCAGAACGGTGAACAAGAACTTTGTCCGGATCGAAGATATTGATGCGGCGTACTAATGTGTTGTTGCGAACATACTCGCGTACCGACTGGTCGCCGGGATCGCCTTCCACGTTCATTAGTCCAGCCAGACTGCGGTAGGTTTCAGCTGCGTCTTGTTCGCCCAACGCGTCGATTACGGTACGTCGATAGGCATGATGAGAAGACACCCGTCCCGCTGGGTTGATACCACCAAATCCTACGATGACGGGTAATGGCGTCAATTGATTGGTTGATCGTGCCGAGGTGGGTTACAGAGCGCCCATTGTATGGTCTCTTAGTGGTTGATGCATTGTATTTCAGACGGTTTCAATCGCGACCGCAGTAGCTTCGCCGCCCCCGATGCATAGCGCGGCTACTCCCCGTTTACCGCCCGTTGTCCGAAGTGCGTGTGTCAGCGTGACAATCAAACGGCTTCCCGTTGAACCGATCGGATGACCCTGCGCGCAAGCGCCGCCGTAGATGTTGACTTTGGACGGGTCGAGGTCGAGCTCGCGAATTGCCAACATCGTTACCATGGCGAATGCTTCGTTTATTTCAAACAAATCCACGTCATCTTTATTCCAACCGACCTGGTTTAACAGCGTTGTGATCGCTCCAACCGGGGCAATCGTGAATTTCGAGGGATGCATTGAATGCGTTGCGTGGCCTCTGATCCGCGCCAGCGCACGGTCGTTCGATGATTTTGTTACCGATTCATTGGCGATGACGAGTGCCGACGCACCGTCCGAAATAGAACTAGCATTAGCAGCCGTGATGGTTCCGTCCTTCTTAAACGCGGGTCGAAGCGTTGGTATGCGATCAATTTTGGAGCGTCGAGGTTGTTCGTCTTCGTGGCCGGTTTCCATTGGCGTAATTTCTTCCGCCAATGTTCCTGAATCCATGGCAGCCAGCGCTTTTTTGACGGAGCCGATCGCGAATTCGTCCATTGCATCGCGCGACAGCTGATATTCGTCAGCGGTGTCCTGAGCAAAACTACCCATAGAACCGCCGCTCTCGGCATCTTCTAGACCGTCTGTAAACATCGAATCGACGATCTCGCCATGGCCCATGCGAAAACCTCCCCGAGCTTTGGCCAAGAGATAGGGTGCGTTGGTCATGCTCTCCATTCCACCGGCCACGACGGTCCGGGCAGTCCCCGCCAGGATAAGATCGTGTGCCAACATCGTGGCTTTCATCCCTGAACCACAAACCTTATTTATCGTGGTAGCCCCGCTAGAGTCCGGAATTGAGGCGATACGCATGGCTTGACGCGCAGGGGCTTGTTTAGCCCCGGCACTGACGACACAACCCATTAGAATTTCGTCGATGTCTACAGGGTCCAGCCCAGAGTCCCCGACAGCTGCCGAGATAGCATGACCACCAAGTTCTGCAACGCTGTGTCCAGCCAGCGACCCCTGAAAACTTCCTATAGGCGTGCGCTTGGCACCAAGAATAAAAACTTCCATCGGACTTCCTTAGTTAGCGTTCGGTAAAACGCGGAATTAATTCTGCGAAGTTGCAGGGCTTAAAGGTTGCATCGAGTTGATTATGCAGTATCTGGTCCCAAGCCGTTGCACAAGCGTTGGTTGATCCTGGGACAGCAAAAATCAGCGTTGCATTGGCAATTCCGGCCACAGCACGGGACTGGATCGTAGAACTGTCGATTTCTTCGTATGAAATTTGGCGGAACAATTCACCAAATCCCTCGATAATTTTGTCAAACAAGGGGAGCAGAGCCTCGGGAGTACTGTCTCTTCCCGTAAACCCGGTTCCACCCGTTGTTAGCACAACGTTGGTGGTACTGTCGGCGATCCAGTTCGATACGGTTGCCCTAATTTGGTAAACGTTGTCTGGGATTAGCTGGCGGTGGGTAAGCAGGTGACCGTCGCCTGTAAGACGCTCGACCAGCAGGTCTCCCGACGTGTCGTTGTCGAGCGTCCGGGAATCCGAGATAGTCAAAACGGCGATGGCGAGAGGAGACATATTGCTTAAGGAGAGGAGTACAAGATTGCGGATTTGTTGGTAAATACATTACAGTAGCCGCCTTGATTCTGCATCACCTCATAAGTATCAAGTACGCAGCCAGGGACTGAATGGACAGTAACGTCGTCGAAGGTGATCGCCTATTTCTGATCGCTGAGAATCTGGCACAAGACTTCTCCCGCCTTCCTACCATTGAAGCTGAAGCATATGGGGGTATGCGTGGGCTAGTGTCCGCGTCTTCAATCGCGCGTCGTCTCCGGGCACTCGATGCCATGGACATCGATACCTATATCGAGACTGTGGTTGAACCAGCAGAAGCGCAAGCGCGCACGTCGGCACCTTCCGTCGTCCAATCGTTAGGTCCGATCATTGAAGAAGATGGTGATGGACCTTTTTATTGCGCGACGATCGCCATGGATTTTGACGGTGAAGCACGTTTAATCGGTTTTATCGCGCAGAACCGGTCGATCCAGAATGGGGCCTGGATGCCGAAGCATCATCTCGCAGCGGTCGCTTTCGTTGAGAAGTGCTCTAAGCGAGCCATGCCGATTGTCAGTCTCATGGACACTCCTGGGGCTGTGTCAGATGCCGAAGCGAATCGAGGCAATCAGGCGCACAGTATTTCGCGTTTGATCACCGAGATGTCGAATGTGGATGTGCCTAACGTCGGAATTGTTTTTGGGTTGGGATACTCAGGTGGTGCTATTCCGCTTGCGGCTAGCAACATGATCCTTTCGGTACGCGATGGGGTATTTAGCACCATTCAACCGAAGAGCTTAGCGAGTATCGCGCGCCGGCTGAATTTATCGTGGCAGGAGTGTGCTAAGCATGTCGGCGTCTCGCCCTATGAACTCATGCAACAGGGCAATATCGATGGAATCATCGATTACGCGCCAGGGGACGACGAACAAAAGCTAGAAAATCTTCGGTTGGCAATCGTCAGTGGGATTCAAGCTGTTGAACAATCGACTAAAACTTTCGTCGCAGAAAACCCTTACATTCTTGACCACTATCGTCGAAGTTTACTTCGCTACCTTGAGCCGTCGGAACATCTTCAAAAGGTTGAGGCAAGCGCTTCACTGAAAATTTCCAAGAATCCGACCGAATATCTAAATGTATTTGGCGTGACGTTTCGCTATTTGCGCTATTTGAGGGTACGACGGCGTATCAAGGCGACCACCCGTCAACAGTACGGGCGTTTGTCACAAAGCGAGCTGCCAGAGGGAGAACTTGGTACCCGTTCGGACCGTGAAAGGCGTCGGATATTCCTTCGTTGGGTTCAAGATCCGGATAAGTTGATTTACGACGACAATCTCAACCGGGCTTGGAAAGGGTATACAGAGAAAAAACGGGCGGTTCACGAAGAGCGCAGCAGAGTTCAGCAGTTTTTCCTTGGTGAGCCCAAGAAGAATTATGAGGACGCCCGAAATCATCTGTTGGCTGTTGTCGGAATGTACCTTTACAACCGATGGAAATCAGAAGCAGCCGGCAACCTACGGACACTGAAGCACTATATTGAAGACTACGAAGATACTCGGCACCTGGTCCGCGTGGATGAAATTCTGGATCCAAACGCGTTAGTCGGCGCCGTGCGAGCTGATCGTGAAGTCGGATTAACGTTAAGAGAGCGTTTTACCCACGAAGGGAAGAAACTCCTGGGGATGCAAAATCTTGGCGCTCGAACGGAGGCGCAGTTGCGAAGCCAATTGTCGACCGAGCTCAACCTGGCCATGACTGAGGGACCCATTGAGCTAGTCGTTGAGGACACAACCGGAATTGATCAAGAAACTGGTCAACGCGAAACTTCCAACATCGTTGCTAATCGGCGTGTCATTCAAGACCGTTTTAGTGACCACATCGCTCCCTCGAGAGTCGAAGGAGCTCCGTTTGCGGATAGCGACCGCACAGTCCTGGATGTGTTGCTAGAGAGTGAGCTTCGAGATGACTTCGTGGCCGCAATTGAGAATTTGCTTCTTTTTGACTCTGTCTACGACCAAATTCTAGAGAGCTTGGACTCGATTGCAGAGGAAGCCGGGCGCAGTAAGGCGCTAGCTCAGGACTCGGTCCGCGGACTAATCGAACGGACGCTTGAGAGTGCAGGGAACTCGGTGCAAAGCCCGACAGTCAACACTGAAGTACCGAGGGAAGCTTCACTCCGAAAACAGCAATTTTTTGATTGGTATCTGCGGATACTGGATACGCCAAAATCGAGTGATTTTTTCCGTGCAGTAGAAGAATGGAAGAAGAGTGCGTTCCCGCATGTCTCGGATACCCTTGTTGTCGTCGTGACGTTTTTCTTCGAACGGTTGTTGGTTTCGCATATTCAGGCGGAACGGGAAGGCCGACGTTACGACGGACGCATTTCGCCACGCAATATTGGTCGGAAAAAAGACTTCTGGAATCGCTTGAATATTGCGTATCGCGACCTTCTTATTCAAAACGCGTTGGCCCAGTTTAAAGCCAGGCGTGGCACAGGATACGAGGCGTTTGTCGATCGCTTCTTCGACGACTTTGAGGAACATCACAGGGATTCGTTGAGTACAGATCCTTGCCAATTTCCAGGACTAAGGATCTCTATTGAATCGGCATTGGAACAAGATTCTCCACCATGTGGAGTGATCACGGGAATCGGGACCTTTCGAGACGAAAATGGTGGTCTCCGCGTGGGAACCGTGATCTCCAATCCAGACTTTCAGGCGGGCGCGTTCGACATGGCAAGCGCCGAAAAGTTCTGCAAATTATTGCTGAGCTGTGCGGAGCAAAATTTGCCGGTCGTATGTTTCATTTCTTCAGGCGGAATGCAGACCAAGGAGGGCGCCGGATCCTTATTTTCGATGGCCGCGATTAATGATCGGATAACTCGATTTGTGCGTGATTTCGATCTCCCTGTGATTATTTTTGGCCATGGAGACTGTACTGGCGGAGCTCAAGCGAGTTTCGTCACGCACCCCCTTGTTCAGACCTATTATTTTTCCGGCGCGAGTATGCCTTTCGCCGGTCAAATAGTCGTACAAAGCAACTTGCCGTCGGATTCCATCCTCTCGAATTATCTCGCGGACATTTCGGGGGCTATGCAAGGTTTGGTGCGTCATCCGTTTTATGAAGATCTAGACGACGAGCTGAGGAGGATCGATCCAGATATGCCTCTGCCTCGCGAGAGTGTTGTGGAAGTGGTGAATCGGGTGATGTCTGGAACCCTGAGTCAGGAACGGCCGACGTTAACCCGTGCCAGAGCGCAGGTTAGCGTGGGTGACTTATATCGGCCGGTCAAGCGGGTACTCGTGCACGCGCGGGGCTGCACGGCCGCCAAATTAATAAGGGTAGCCCAAAGGGAAGCCATCGAAATCGTTCTCGTGCAATCGGACCCAGACATGGAATCGTTGGCGGTTGACCTGCTTGGAAAGAATGATTCTGTGGTCTGTATTGGCGGCAATACTCCTGACGAGAGTTATCTTAACGCGATGTCCGTGATTGCCGTGGCTGAAAATGAACACGTTGATGCTTTGCATCCGGGGATTGGATTTTTGTCAGAGAGTAGCCAATTTGCTGAGCTGGTCCGATCGAGGGGAATCAACTTCATCGGACCGCCGGTCTCCAGCATGGAAACGATGGGGAACAAGTCCAACGCAATTAACACGGCGATACGGTTGAATGTACCTGTCGTACCGGGGAGCCATGGGATTGTTACGGATATCGAAAAAGCGGCCGATCTAGCGGATCGCATCGGCTACCCGCTACTGATAAAGGCGGTGCATGGAGGAGGAGGGAAAGGAATACAGGTTGTCGAAGATGAAAGTGCATTTCACGAGCTATTTCAACGCGTCTCGATGGAAGCCCGGGCCGCGTTCGGAAATGGGGATGTCTATCTAGAGAAATTCGTGACTTCCCTCCGTCATATCGAAGCCCAATTATTACGCGATCGAGATGGCAACGCGCGCGTTCTAGGTATACGTGACTGCAGCGTACAACGTGACAAGCAGAAGGTTATTGAAGAATCCGGATCAACGGCCTTGCCTGAGGTGCTGTTTGAGTCAGTGATCAAACACACAGAAGCGATTGCGGCCGAAGTAGACTATGTAGGCGCAGGAACCGTCGAGTTTATCTATGACCTTGATGCAGACGCTGTGTACTTCATGGAAATGAATACCCGTTTGCAGGTGGAACACCCCGTAACCGAGCGTGTATCCGGGGTAGACATTGTCGCTGAACAATTTCGGATCGCGGGTGGCCGCGATATCGCCAAACTCAAAGTTCGTAACAAGGGTTATGCCATTGAAGCGCGCGTGAATGCAGAGAGAATCACACGGCTTCAAGACGGGACACTTGCGTTCCGACCGAGTGCAGGAACCATTAACGTTTGCCGAATGCCGGAAGAGAAAGACATTGACGTAATTTCGACAGTGGGCGAAGGCAAATTCGTCTCCCCCTACTATGACAGCATGCTTGCGCAAATCATTGTGCATGCGAAGGATCGAGACGCCGCAGCAAGCAAACTCGAGGCGTACCTTGGGCGCGTCGAGATTTCCGGCATATGTACTAACATTCCGCTGGTTCGAGCAATCCTCAAGGATCCGGTGTTT
>JAKUTI010000066.1 GCA_022448765.1 Pseudomonadales bacterium | reverse complement strand
GCATCAATTGGGGTGCGGGCCGAGGGTTCGACAAGACCGAGATGGCTGCCTTTGGTGTTGAGGCCGCGGAGTCACGCGCGCGCTTTCAGGAAAACGTCGACGTCGTCCTTGGGGCCTGGAACAACGACCGGCTGACGTTTCATGGTAAGTACAACCACTTCGACAATATCGAAGTGCTACCTAAACCTATCCAGAGCCCGATGCCTACATGGATCGCCTCCTCGTCTCCTGACGCGATTGCTTGGTCCGCGAGCCAAGGTCATGCCATCTTGATGGATCCACACTCCACCCACCAGGAAATTGCAGAGAAGTATCGGTCGTATCGAACACAACTCGCCAAACATGGCCACAACGAAGTACGGGACACACCGATCGCTCGCCTGCTCGCTATTGCGGAAACGGACGAGAAAGCCGAAACCGTTGCTCGCGCGGGCGCCCAGTGGACAGTGGGCAGTTACGTCAATCCTAAATCCGGGAGGGGCTTAATGAGCGGCGACTCGTCCGAGGATCGCATCGATCGTTACGTCAACGAAGTCATCATCCATGGCAGCCCGTCAACGGTAACGGACAAGCTCAAGGAACTCGAAGAAACGATGCCCCTCGATTACTTACTGGCATCAATTTTGAGCCACGAAACTTTTATGCGGCTAAGCAACGAGGTGATGCCAAATCTACGCTAGTGTCTCGACGTTGTGATTTGTCTGCGTTGTCCGGACCCCACTGTCATGACTTCGCGAACCATCAGGTGGCTGGATGGTCATGGCCGTGAGGGCGGGCAGCAAATGCAGCCGTCCTGGCGTCTAGTTCCTTCAATTCCAAAACGTTCTTTGTCGCCAACACGCGCTTCAGCGCCTCCTGAAAATGCTCGTAGTATGCATATGCGCCGTCGCGCGCATCAGATAACTCCCAGTCGTCGATCACCTCAATGAGCACTGCTTGAAATTCCTCCCATGCAAAGCACTCTTGCTCCTCCAGCAATAGCGCCATGGCAAACACTCGCCCCTGCCACGGCTCGTCAAACAGGACTTCGCCGTTGGCCATCGGTGGCTGGTAGTCATCGTTCAGTGGCAGTTCACCGGCATCGTTCATGATTCAGCTCCGTTTCGACATGACCAAACCGGTCCACGCTCAATCCAAAAGCACTTGAACGCCGATCATGCTGTCCCTCGATACCTTGGACGCGAGGACATCGTGCGCCCGACCCGCCCAGGACCGCGGCATCGCCGGTAGCACCATGTAACGAACCTCAGCCGAGGAATCCCATACCTGAACTTTCGTGCTGTCGGGAATGGTCGTACCAAACTCCTGCAATACGGTCCTCGGCTCTCTAACAACGCGCGAGCGATAAGCAGGGTCCTTGTACCATCGAGGCGGCAGCCCCAGGACTGCCCAGGGATAACAGGAACACAGAGTGCACACGACCACGTTGTGCACATCCGGCGTATTCTCGACAACGACCAACTTGTCGACTTGTCCGCCTGAAAATCCAAATTCCTGAATTGCCGCGGTACCATCCTCGAGCAACCGCTCCTTGAATGCTGCATCTTGCCATGCACGCGCCACGACTTGGGCTCCGTTCATGGGTCCGACACGCTCGTTATAAAAAGCAATTGTCTCCTCGATCCGATCTGCGTCGACCAGGCCTTTCTCTATCAATAAGCTTTCCAAAGCCTCAGCTCGAAGTGCCATCCGGGAATCAGCCATCGGCGCTCACCGAATCGAGGTAGGGCTCAAAGAGATCGATGCTGAGCTCCACATTGTCCTCACTCTCGCTACCCCAAAGCATTTCAGCGGTGAAACGAACGGTATAGAGGTACTCCGCGCAGTCGTCTTGTCCACTGGCATGTCTGTCCGGGAACACCCAGCCACCGTGGACCGCAATCACCTCGCCAATGCAGCCGCGCACATATGCCGGCATGCGCGTATGGCCTTCCACCGAAACGTTGTGAGTACGGACCCGATCACCTAACTCGAAACGCGGCAACGTCTCAAGCGGTCGCTCGGCCGTTGACGTCGGGGGCGTGGCCGATTGGTAATCATGCCGGTACTGCTGGGAGGGTTTCGGTCGCGCGGCCACCCGATCGTTCGGACTAGCGCCGAGTGCCTGTGCACGTTCCGAAATTTCAGCTTGGCTCAAGACACCGTCTTCCACCAGCCTGGTTTCGAGTCCTCCTAGCCATCGGCCGTAATAGCTATCGGCGAGATAGCTGATCGGATCGATCCGTTCTATCGCATGGCGTGAGCGATCCAAGTTACCTCCAAGTTGGAGGCTCATCGCGAACACCCGTGCCTCCCACCGAGCGTAAAAGACGGGTTCATCCGATTCAGGATTGACCGAACCGAACCCATGTTTTCCACCCAAATCGTGTATGCCGTCCACGTGCTGTCCTAATTCCCCAACCCTAGTTTACCGTCATCGGTTTCGGCGACGGACTAATAATCCCAGTACCAAAAACAGCCCCGCCAAGAGCCACCGGGGATCCGCATAACCGAACCCCCCCGATACGGGAAACGCCACGGTTTTTTGCATCGCCGCAATCTTAAAGTCGTGCGAACCTTCGAACTGCGGATTGCTTGAAATCTCCAACATGTCGCGCCGGCTTCGATATCGCATCATTGCAAATTGCGACCAATTCTGAGCGCCCTCGATTCCCCATATATCCAGCGCCTCGTACCGTCCCTGACTGAAGAAGACCGGGTGACAAGCGCGCCGAAATAACGCTGGCCACATATACGCCATGTAACGATCGAGCTGTTGATCAGGCGCTTCCTGTCCCGTTTTCGGGTCGTGCTTTCGCATGTCGATGAGATTCACCATCACAAAATCGTCACCATCGTCCTCGTATAGAAACCGCGTTAACGCCGCCAATCGATCAGGATCGGCGCCGCGTTCCCGAATTTGTGCGAGAAACGCATCAGCTTCCTCGCGAGTCAACGGCGCTTCAAAGTTCGTGTACCAAAAGAAAAAACCCGCGTAGAAGCCAGTAAGGAGGAGCCAGCGAAGCATCAAAAAAGTCTTTCGCAGCCCGTGCCGGCAAGGATATCCCCGACCACGTCACGGTCCTCTGGATCCAACCGAGCAAACTCTTGTCGGATCCACTGTAGACACTTTGCCTGGTACGGAAAGGGTGTCTGTTCCCATACGCTTCCATCAACCTCTGTCGTCATGATATCGACACCGTCGTCGACTGCCACAGCGTTTGCGAGCAACACCGGGACGTAGGTGCGTCCTACCTCCGTTAGCAAAGCCTTAAACGTTTCCGGCAGTGCATCGCGTTCAAACCAATCATCGTCAGACGGTTCGAGCCCCGACAAATCCTCGACCACGGAGACCCACGCATGCACGTCGGGCGCACGCTCCATCGTCACCGCCATCGGGGTTGGATCGAAGGCGGCTAGCTGGGTCAGCTGACCGAACATTCCAAAGTCGCTTGCGCCCGGCCGTCGGCCCAACACGAAAGGACCGTTTTTGATGTGTGCGGCAAACAGATCCAAGAACCGTTTGTAACTCGCTTCGATAACGCCAGCCGTGATGTCGTTACTACCCACCACGTACAAGCGGCGGATCTGCCGGTCTTTAATAAACGTTGAAAGCTGCTCAATTTCCTCGGTGCTTCGGGTCAACGCACGCCAGCGAGGCAGTATCGCGCCGGCTTTTTCAATATCCGGTTCGTAATACCATCGATAGTGGAACATGGCCTTGGTTAACCACTCATCCCCGTAATCTTCGAGCAGGTAGTCGAGAAACCGAAGCACCGGATCCTCAGGAAGCACTGGCCGACCTGGTATTTCGCTCTCTAACCGACGAATGATGGGGGTCGAATCGACGACTGCCTCAAGTTCGCCCATCGCATCCGGTAAATAGAAGGTGGGTAGTAGCTCGACTTTAGCCCCGGGCAAATCCTCTCGATCCTCCCAAAGACCACCCGTAAAGAAACGATAAGGAATACGTCGATAACGAAGGACCGCGAGCATTTTTCGAGTGTAGGGTGACCCGGGTGCGCCCCGTACAAGCAAAGACTCGTCCACTGGCATTCATCCCCCAAACTCGGCGCGCTGACGTTGTCGGAAGAGTAGTCCGGTCTCCACTCCTCAGCAAATACCGATAAGAATAGTGTTCGCTTCGAAAAACATTCGAGTCCCCTTTCACGAGAGCTTCTTTAGCTATTCTTCGCTGCGCGAACCTCGCGATAACGGATTTGCGATGCCATTCGTTTTCTAGCAGAGTGGTCGGTTTCTCCGGAGGAAACCACTGTGAAAGTTGCGGACGCCATCGCCCATGTCCTAAAGGAAGAAGGAGTTGAAATACTCTTCAGCTATCCCGTGAATCCAATCATTGAGGCAGCCGCTGTCGCGGATATCCGTACGATTATCGTCCGCCAAGAACGCATCGGTTTACACATGGCGGACGCATATTCGCGCTTGTCTTCCGGAAAGAAGATCGGGGTCTTCGCCATGCAACACGGACCAGGTTCCGAAAATGCATTCGGGGGGGTGGCCCAAGCGTATTCCGAATCGGTCCCTATCCTGGTGCTACCCGCGGGTTATCCACGCAGGCTCGCTAACTACTACCCAAATTTCAATTCAACGCTGAATATGCAACATGTCACCAAATGGGCCGCGCCGTTAACGATGGGGCGAGCCGTCCCCGAGGTTATGCGCCGCGCGTTTTCCCAACTAAGAAATGGGCGACCAGGACCAGTATTAGTCGAGGTTCCCGTTGACCTCTTTCGCGAAGACGTCCCCGAAGATTGGGTTTACACGCCATCCTTCTCAACGCGCACCGGACCAGATCCCTTGGCGGTCGATGAAGCTGCAGCCGTCCTCGCCGCGGCCGAAAGACCGGTCATATACGCGGGGCAAGGTGTTCACTACGCGGAGGCATGGGATGAACTACGGAGCCTCGCCGAAACATGGCAAATACCGGTCACTACAAGTCTTGAAGGTAAGAGCGCGTTTCCGGAAACACACGCTCTATCGCTCGGTTCAGGAGGACGTGCAAACCCGCGCCCTGTCAAAACCTACTTGGCTGAGGCAGACGTTATTCTTGGTATTGGTTGTAGTTTTGCACTAACCGGATTTGGGGTACCCATGCCCCGTGGAAAAACCATCATCCACGCCACCCTCGATCCGATGGATCTTAATAAGGATATCGAAGTCCAACACGCTCTCATCGGGGACGCCAAACTTTCGTTGCAAGCCCTCAACGACTCGATGGCCGATCGGGATCGAACCCAGGCCGACAATCGTGAGGGCGTCGTGGCCGCGCGCATTGCGAAGATCAAGGAGGAGTGGCTGGCCGAATGGGAAGCAAAACGTACCAACAATGAGGCCCCCATCAATCCTTATCGCGTACTGAAGGAACTCCACGATGCCGTGGATATCGACAACACGATTATCACGCACGATGCCGGAAGCCCACGCGATCAATTGTCACCCTTTTGGGAGGCAACAACGCCCCTTTCGTATATCGGTTGGGGCAAGACCACACAACTCGGTTACGGCCTTGGCCTTGCAATGGGGGCGAAACTGGCGCATCCCGATAAGACCTGCATCAACGTTTGGGGTGACGCCGCCATCGGTTTCACCGGGATGGACTTTGAAACAGCAGCGCGTGAGCGAATCCCGATTCTCTCGGTGCTGATGAACAACTTCTCAATGGCCATCGAAATCCCCATCATGCAAGTCGCCCAAGAGAAATACGGTTCAACCGACATCAGCGGCCACTACGCGGACATGGCTAAATCCTTTGGCGGCTTCGGTGAACGCGTCACGGATCCCGGCGATATACCCGCTGCAATCCAACGCGGACTCGACGCGACCAAGGACGGCACGCCGGCGTTGCTTGAGTTCATTACTGACAAAGAAATTCAGATCTCGGCCGAGTAATCGCGTGGCCTCGGCTTGCCTCTTCGACGATGAAGCCATGCAACGCTTCATCGTCGAGGGCTACGTGAAATTAAAGTCGAATCTGCCTCGCGATTTTCATGCCCGCATGTTCGACGCTCTCGAAACGTTGGACGAAGGTGGGCCACACGGCCATAACAACCTTTTGCCGTGCGTCCCCGAACTTCGCGTCTTGCTGGACGAACCCGTAGTCGCAGGCGCATTGACGTCGATCCTTGGACCCGACTACTACCTGCATTTTCATCGACACGATCACGTCAACTTCCCAGATAGTGCACAGCCGTTGCACAAAGATGGCGACAATCACACACATTACGCGATCGACGGCCTGCGGCGTCACCACGTAACTCGCTACGCGATGCTTTTGTATTATCCCCAGGACACCCCGATGGCATCGGGTCCAACGGGCATCGTTCCACGCAGCCAGTACATTCCGCGGCGCCATCTCGAAGCGCTGCGACAGGAACATCACTACCACATTCGCAAAATCCGAGAGGAGTTGAAACACGAATTCGGGGAACCGATCGACGACCCCGCGGGTCAACGCGTTATGCGGCAGCGATACGAAACAAAAGAGCAGGAGTTACGTCAAGCGCACCCAACATTATTCGACGCGATGCGGCAAGCCGAGGTCCCGTGGGAGTCCCAAAAAATTCCTCTCGTCGGCGACGCCGGTACCGTGTCAATTGTCCATTTCGACATTGTCCACGGACGTTTCTCCGCAAACACCAGTGGACGGCCTCGCCACATGGTGAAGTTCCTGTTTACCCGCAACGAAGAACCCCGTGAACCCAGCTGGAACCACTCTGGAACTTCTTGGCAAATCGAACCCGAAGCACCCGAAGCACCTGCATGGGAGTACGTTTGGAACTGGCACAAAGGAACTCCAGCGGCGTCAGGAGGTATTGCCCTCACCGATTCCACCAACAACGTGCGGTCGGACGACGACCGTCTTGCCCTCGGCGCAGCGTATACGCTTGGCGCGCAACGGAAGAGCTTGGCGACTCTCGACGCATTATTCTTTGGCGACGACGTTGGTCTACGTACCATGGCCGCCTACGGCTTATCACGAGCCGGCGCCACCGCGTTGCCAATGCTTTTGGACCAACTCGGTACGGCCGATGCGTCACTCGCCATTCGCATCATTGATGTCTTAGGTGACATCGGGCCCCGCGCCATCTCCGCTGCCGAGACCCTCGTCGGCTTCGCAAACCACGCCGAGCCCGCGGTAAGACGGTACGCCTTGGAATCGCTCGGTCTCGTCATCTCGCACAACGCTACTATCGACGAAACATTTCTCGACGCGCTCTCGGCTGCGCTCGTCGACGAAGATGCCATCACTCGACGCAACGCTACGTTTGCTATTGCGCGACTCGGCGAGCGCGCAAATCACCCTGAAATCGTGGGACACGTCACCAACAATCTTGATCACTGGCACCACCATGTCAGAGGATGGAGTATTGAGGCCCTGCTCCGACTTGAAGACCCACAAGCCACGAAAGCTGCCCTCAGCTACCTATCAGCGGCTCGCTGGGATGAGACGCCAAAGTCGGGCGATCGCCAACCCACCGAATCGACGTTGCGACAATCCAATTCAGACTAAACCATCGGTCGCGCGTTAACGGCGTCGTCGATCGGCCGCGGTCAGATGCTCTTTCCTTATCCGAACGGCGGCCGGCGTTATTTCAACCAGCTCATCGTCGTTGATGAATTCAAGAGCTTGTTCGAGCGAGTGCGTGACGGGCGTCGTCAGTAATATGTTCTCGTCGCTTCCCGCCGCTCGGATGTTGGTGAGTTTTTTCTCTTTCATCGGATTGACCGTTAGATCTCCCGAACGACTATGAATGCCAACCACCATCCCTTCATAGACATTGATCCCGGGGCCTATTATCAATCGGCCTCGGTTCTGCAAGTTAAATAACGCATAGCCGACCGACCGACCTTCCGCATTCGACACCATCACGCCGTTACTGCGTCCGGTAGATAAACCATCCACTTGGGCCCCGTAACCAGCTGAGGCACACGTCATCACACCAGATCCCGACGTCATCGACGCAAATTCCGAACGAAACCCCATCAAGGCTCGAGTCGCCACACGATAATTAAGACGTACGCGTCCATCACCGTCATTTATAACGTCGAGCAACACGCCCTTTCTTTCGCCAAGCGACTGCATCACCGCACCTTGATGTACATCGTCGACGTCTATGGATACGGCTTCCCAGGGCTCTAATGTTGCGCCCGCTTCCTGTCGGGTAATGACCGTAGGTCGCGACACAGCAAGTTCGTAGCCCTCGCGTCTCATCGTTTCGATTAGGACCGACAAATGCAACTCACCTCGCCCTGATACCCGAAATTGGTCAGGGTCCTCCGTATCGTTAACCCGTAACGCCACATTGTGGGACGCTTCCTGATACAACCGATCACGGATCTGACGGCTTGTTAGGAACGCCCCGTCTTGCCCAGCGAAAGGCGAATTATTGACGCGAAACGTCATCGTGAGGGTCGGCTCGTCGACTTCTAGGGAAGGCAAAGCCTCGACCGACGTGGGATCGCAAAGGGTGTCAGAAACCCCCACATCATTAATGCCCGTGACGCAAACGATGTCGCCTGCCTCCGCAGATAAAAGATCAATTCGATCCAAGCCCCGATTTGCCTGAATCGACAATATTTTCGCGGACCGTTTAGCTCCCAGCGAATCGACAACCGTGACGCGGGAACCCGGCAGGGCCGATCCCCGTCGCACGCGACCGATACCGATCACGCCAACGTAAGACGAGTAGTCAAGCGTGCTGACTTGCATCTGAAACGGTCCAGCACTAATCGAAGGTGGCGGCACATGCTCAACTAACATATCGAGTAGCGGCGTCATATCAGTCGCCAAGTCATCATGCTCGCGACCGGCAACCCCTTGCGTGGCAGAAGTGAAGACCAACGGAAAATCGAGTTGCTGCTCCGTCGCCCCAAGGCGGTCAAAAAGGTCAAAAACATCGTCGACGACACGATCTGGCGCTGCGCCGTCACGGTCAATCTTATTAATCACCACAATGGGGTTTAACCCAGCCGAGAATGCCTTCATCGTCACGAATCGCGTTTGTGGCATCGGTCCTTCAACCGCATCAACCACCAACAAGACCGAATCGACCATCGATAGAATTCTTTCAACTTCACCGCCAAAATCAGCGTGACCGGGCGTATCGACAATATTGATACGGTAACCACGATGCTCCACGGCCGTAGTTTTCGCGAGAATGGTGATGCCTCGTTCCCGCTCAAGTTCATTGCTGTCTAGTGCCCGCTCCGCCAATTCCACCCGGTCGGGTATCACCGTCTGTTGCAATAGACGGTCAACCAACGTGGTCTTGCCGTGATCAACATGCGCGATGATGGCGACATTACGAACGTTCATTACGCTATTCCCAAATCAACGTCGCTCGATAATCATCGCGTCGTGCGCTTCGCGCCGCGAGACGCCATCGGTGCAGCATCAACCGAAACAAAGACAGGCGTGGAAAATAACGACTAAGCATCTGAAGATAAGATCAAGTATCCCAATAATATAGGTATATTAAACTATATTTATTAGATACCTACGTATCTTTTCTGCATTTTCTTTAAGGTTTTTGGGGTCGGCCATTTCGCGTGCCATGAAGGGCATCGCCTCCCCTGACCAACGCGGAATCACGTGGAAGTGCAGATGAAAAACCGTCTGTCCTGCCGGCGCACGATTGAGTTGCGCGATCATGACACCGTCCGGGTGAAACGCCTGATCGACAGCCTTCGCCACCCGCTGGGTCTGGCGAATGACGTGCCCCAAGGCTTCGGTTGAAACGTGCAAGATATCCTCTGCCGATTCCTTTGGAATGATCAACGTATGTCCCTCGCTTTGGGGCATAAGATCCATGAACGTTAATGACACGTCATCTTCATCGACCACGTGGGCAGGGGCCTCGCCACGCAAGATCTTTGCGAAAATATTATCGTCGTCGTAACTCATGTTTTAGGTCGGCAGCGGTGCGAAGGGCGCTATTGTATGATTACTCGCTCGCCACGGCGACTTGAGGCTCGAAGGCACACACGGAGAACGCCGTATGTTTAACGTCCGCAAAACCAACGTCGACGCCCAGTTCGAAGAGATCAATCAATCCTATGAGACGCTCGAAGTCGAGACGCTGACGCCTCATATCGGGGCCAAAGTACGGGGCGTTGATCTCGCTCAGCCGTTAACCAACGAACAAGCGCGTGACGTCCATCAAGCATGGATAGATTGGAAGGTGCTGGTGTTTCCTGATCAGCACCTCAACCGTGACCAACATAAGGCCTTCGCCCGGCGTTGGGGGAAATTGCACGTTCACCCTATGCAGCCAACGTATGGCGGTGATGAAGAAATACTGGTTGTGAAAACCACGCGCGATTCCGCCTACACGTCGGGTGACGGATGGCACACGGACGTCACCTGCGATCCGATACCACCGCTCGGGTCCATGCTCTACGTCACCGAAACGCCAACAAGCGGCGGCGGAGATACGCTGTTTGCCGACATGTATCTCGCCTATCAAATGCTCTCGGATCCCATGAAAGAATTCCTCGACCCTTTGATCGCCGAACATGATGGCGCGGGACCCTATGTCGGTTCTTACAAATCGACACCACCCGAAGGCGGTTACCCCAAGTCGCAGCACCCCGTCATCGTGACCCACCCTGAGTCCGGGAAAAGCCTGCTGTACGTGAATCGGGGTTTTACGACCCGCATTGTCGGACTCGGTCGAAGCGAATCAAGTGCCGTGCTCGATATGCTTTACCGTCTTATCGACTCAACCCCGCGCCTTTATTGTCGAGTCGATTGGGAACCCAACACGCTCGCATTCTGGGATAACCGTTGCACGCAACACCACGCGGTTTGGGACTATTGGCCAAATTCGCGATACGGCGAGCGAGTGTCCATCATCGGAGACCGACCGCCACGTCACTAAACTCGATCACCAGGGTGGTCTCGAACCAAGAAAAAGAGGAAGCGAGTGCTCCGCGCGCGCATCGACTCTCGGTTGGTATTTACCGATGTAATTGCGGCTTGTAGGACCTTGGTCGTGCGTTACACCCGCCCCTAAGCTCTTGCGAAGAAGCACCCCAAACTTCTAACGGAACGTAACTCTTGGCTCACGCCGCCATCAGCGGAGCATGCGTTGTCTACACGACTTAGACAATGACAATTCCTTGAACGGCCTCGCGACGTCGGTAATTCTCGTCCCACTCCACGACGCGTTCATGGGAACTAACGCACGATAATCGGCCGTATCGGCCAAACTGCAGAGCCGCTGCCAGTGTGCAATCGGCGACCGTGGGTTGCTCCCCCATCACAAAAGGGCGGCCGTCCGACAGTACTTCGTCAATATAAGCCAGCGTTCTGTCGGCACGTTGATTCGCAGCATCAGCAACAGGAGGGTTAGGAGGTAATCCGATGGGCGACCGAGTCGCGTGGACCGCCTGACCGATCGGCATCATGACACCGACATCGATATACCGCTCCATTTGTCGTGCCCCGAGCCTCGCCTCGGGCGATTCACCCAGTAGCGGTGGTTCCGGAAATCTATCCTCTAAATACTCGATGATCGCGAGCGATTCGGCAAAACAGCGTCCGTCATCAAGCTCCAGCACTGGAAGTTGCCCGTGTGGATTCTTCGCCAAGAATTCCGGTGTTCTTGCTTCGCCTTCCGGGATATTGACTGAAACTTCCTCGACCGGGAGCTCATCGCCTAACGCGTTTTTTTCGGCTACGTAGAGACGCACTTTGGTCGGATTAGGAGCGACTTGAAAAACATAGAGCTTCACTTATTTTCCCCTCAGAAATTCTCTGGTACATGTCCGCGAAAGCTTCCACGCGGCAAACGACGAAGGCCCAGTCTAAGCTACGGCACGCACCGTTTATACTCACCCTATGACAAACGATCCTGGCTTATTTCAATCCATGTACACGGCTCGCGCACTGCGACGGTTCACGCCCGTCCCGGTTGCCGATGACGTGCTCTTCGAACTGATGG
>JAKUTI010000065.1 GCA_022448765.1 Pseudomonadales bacterium | reverse complement strand
CGACAAGCGTTACGTTCTCCCGATCGAAGGTGGGCAGGTACTCGTCGTTAAATGTGGGGCGTTTGCAGAATTGCCGATACCAGGGCTTCAACGCCTCAGCGGTTTCTGGATCCGTAACGTGTTTATTGACACGGCCGCGAATGCCATTCATTTTCTTGAAATCAGCTAGTTCTGCTAGCGCAGCTGCTTCTTCCATCGAGATCTGCTCCTCATTGCCTCGCGGCATCATGCTAGCGAGAGTCCGGAAGATATCCGTCCAACCGTCATTGACTAAGTCTTCCTCAACAGGTCGCCCGATAACCATGTCATTGAAATTCTCTCGCCGCGCTCGCTGCCAACCGGGCTTTAACGACTTTGCCCACTCAGGGTCCGTTGGTGTATTTCCGCGCACGTCCACCGACGACGGTGTTCTTTGGAACACATAGAGATGCTTCGCATGGGCCCCAACGTAGGGGGCTGCTTGGATGGTGGTAGCTCCAGTGCCAATCATGGCGACCACTTTGTCGCCCAAATTTGTCAAGTCCCCGTTGTGGTCACCCCCGGTGTACTCGTAATCCCAACGACTGGTGTGAAACGTGTGACCCTCAAAGCTCTCAATTCCGGGTATGGCCGGTAATTTGGGTCTGTTCAACGGCCCAGTTGCCATAACGACAAACCGGGCTTTCATAGCATCGTCTCGATCAGTCGATACGATCCATCGTGCGGAATCCTCATTCCATCGCAATTCCGTCACTCTCGTTTGAAAACAAGCGGCTTCGTACAAGTCATAGGCCTTTGCAATACGCTGCGAGTGCTCAAAAATTTCGGGTGCGTACGAGTACTTCTCCTTTGGCATGTAGCCGAGCTCTTCTAGCAGCGGTAGATAACAATACGACTCGATATCGCATTGAGCGCCGGGATAGCGATTCCAGTACCACGTCCCACCGAAATCACCACCCGCCTCGACAATTCTTATATCGTCGATACCGGCTTCTCTAAATCGTGCGGCTGCCAGAAGTCCGCCAAATCCACCACCAATAATGACGACATCGACCTCGTCCTCTAACGGTTCTCGCGACAAGTCGGATTCGGCATAGGGATCGTCAACGAAATGTGCAAACGCGCCGTTAACTTCGACGTACTGCTCGTTTGCATCCGGTCGCAAACGTTTGTCACGTTCTTCTCGATACTTCTCACGAAGCGCATCGGGGTCGAATCCCAGATTGGAATACTTACGCGGTAGTACCTTGCTCATCGTCGTTCACCCCCTCCTAGTTCGACCTGACGTCGCAAGGCCTAAATATCGCCTGCAAGTCGTCTTCGTTCAACCTTAGTTGTCCCAACAACGTTCTCTACCGCGACGCGAATCACGAATTCGGAGCTTTAAGAACGCCTACTCTTGAGGCTATCGACTTGCTAAACACAAAGTCGTTTCCTCCCTATTTTTCTTATATACATCAATGAGTTATAATACTGGCCCCTACTCTCACAGTTCCTTATCTAACCAGGCTCAGTCAGGGCCTCAGCTGACATTCACAGTTTCAAGTGAACACCGCGGTATAAGATCATGAATCGTCTCTTTGGTTGTTTCGTAATTTCAGACAAGTTTTCTCTTGTCGTGTCGATTTACACCGGTCAGAACGAACCCAGCGGTGTCGGTAGGTTGGCTTCTTCGTGACTACGAAAATATTCCGCTTGATCTTGTTGGTTTTCACGTTCAACGCAATGGGAGACCCGATGGCATACGACTACACGTATGTCGAGGGCCACTACGTCCACGGTGACAAAGAGGGATTGCGAGGTCGTGCGTCTATCGCACTGCCCGCGTCGCTCTACCTATACGGAGAAGCCGACGCTATTGATGTCGACGGCAAACACCGCGAAGTGGCACTATCCGATTACCAATTTGGCGTAGGTTTCCATATCGCCGCCGACCGTTTAGCGGATAAATCCTCGTATCTTCGAGCGCTCAAAGTCCTGCCCTTGGACGGCGTGGACATTTTTGTCGAAGCTGGCCCTCGTAATTGGGACTTCAGGTCGAACAACAAAAGTCGGAGCGGCAACGACGTTGCCGCGAGAATCGGTTGGCGCTTCGGCAACCCCTACACTTGGGAATGCATAGTCGATGCGGGAATTCAACGTCACGCCAAAATGTCCCGCTCCATTGATCAAGACACGCTTACTCAACTTGCCACATCACGGGACACTGGCGATATCGACGATTATCTTGAGTTCAACGGGTCAACTGAGGCTGTTTACGGTTTCAAATTCTTGTGGAATTTCCCCAAGGCTTCCTTAGTTCTTGGTGTTGAAGGCAGTTCTTGGGATACGCACGGAGTGACGATCGGTCTTCGTTTAGCGCCCTAGGGTTTGGCATTCAGTCGCCCTGGTTCATCTCTGCGAGGACTTTGATTCAACCCAACTCGTCTATTTTTCTTTGTAGCCGACGCATCCCGTGCAGCCAGCGATCGAGATCGTTCGTCTTGCGTTCCATCCACGTTTGCGCAATTTCATCGGTCAATATAAGGAATCGTTCATCGCGAATCGCTCGAACAACCATCTCGGCGACGTCTTCTGGTTCCTTCACAGGTCCTGCTGCTGTGCGCGCAAACGGAGAGTTTCCACCACCCAGCATAGGTGTGTTCACCCCTAAAGGCGCTAACAGGGACGTTCTAATACCTTGATCGTGGTACGTAATTGACAGCCACTCGGCCAGGCCAACCACTGCGTGTTTCGTCGTCGCGTACGTAACATTGCCCTGAGACGTGAGGATACCCGCCATCGACGCCGTGTGAACGAGATAGCCCTCACCCCGCGCCAACATGGCAGGCAAGACCGCTCGAACCGCGTAGACGTGGCCCATGACATTGATTTGCCATTGTTGTTGCCAGGTATCGACAGGCGTGGATATCGGGTCGCCTCCCGTTGCCACAGCCGCGTTGCTAAAGAACACGTCGATTGTTCCGACCTCTTTCTCAGTCATTTCGACGAGCGAACCAACATCCTCTTCCTTCCCCACATCACAAGCGATCGCAATAGCACCGATGTCGTCGGCAACAGCGCGTGCACCTTCAACGTTTACGTCTGCAATGACGACTTTCGCCCCCTCCAATGAGAAAGCTCGGGCACAGGCTGCCCCGATCCCGCTCGCACCTCCGGTAATCACTGTTACGCGACCCTGCAATTCCATCATTTTTCCATCTGATCCAAAGATCTAACTTAGCCGATATCGCATACATTTGCCGGTGTTCGCCAAAGGAAGGACGTGTTGAAACCTTCCCTATCAGTACGCCGTCTTTCGACTACCATGAAGGCAACGAATTCCGACGGTGAGCGATTGAAGATGCAACGAGAAGATCTCCTTTTTTCGGGTCTAAAAGTGTTGGATGTCGGTTCGTGGATAGCAGGGCCCGTTGCCGCGACCATCCTCGCCGACTTCGGCGCCGACGTGATTAAAGTAGAGATTCCCGGTTCGGGGGACGCTTATCGAGGGCTCGCAATAGCGCCCGGGACGCCGGATGCCAGTATCAACTACACATGGGTTCAAGACGCTCGTAACAAACGATCCATCACCCTTAATCTGAAGACGGAAATGGGTAAGACGATTCTGCGCCAGTTGGCTCAAGAGTGTGATATCTATGTCACGAATCACCCATTGCACATGCGGCGCGACATGGGCCTTACTTATGACGAAATTAAGTCCATCAACCCCGACGTAATATATGCCTCGTTAACCGCATACGGAGAGAAGGGTCCTGAGCGGGACCGCGAGGGATTTGATCTCGTCGCTTATTGGGCTCGAAGCGGTCTAATGGATCTAGTGCGATCGCCAAACTCGCCTCCGGCACAATCGGTCCCGGGAATGGGCGACCATCCGACGGCCGTATCCCTTTATGCAGCAATAGTGACGGCCTTGTTGCGACGGGAACGAACCGGCAAAGGCAGCATGGTTCATACCTCCTTAATTGCCAACGGGGTCTGGTCTGCATCATGCATCGCCTCAGCAGTATTCGCCGACGGAGACTTCTCTAACTACCCCAAGGTAGCCGCACGACACTTCACCCGAGAGCTTTACGAAACCGCCGATAATCGCTTCTTGCAGTTCACGATGGTTCGGTCCGACGAAGAAATTGAGGCCTTCTTCCGCGTTCTTGAAGCGACGCATCTCCTGGAAGATCCACGGTTCAATTCGAGACGAGCCCGCGTTACGTCGGGCGAAACGTTAGCAGAGGAATTACGTCCGTTGCTTCGACGCCACGATGCCGGCCACTGGATATCAGCGTTCAACCAGACGTCGGTCCCAGTATCACTCGTGGGAACCCTCGGAGATCTATCCGAAGATCCTCAACTGAAAGTCAACAACATCATAAAACCGCCTGCAGAAGACGTCGGCACGGAATGGGTGATCAATCACCCGTTGAATATCGATGGGTTGCCGGTGCAAGGCGTGAAAAAAGCTCCTGACGTAGGAGAACACACAGACAGCATTCTCCACGATCTCGGTTACTCGGATGACGAAATCGAAACGTTACGTACTGAGGGTGCCATCTAGACTCCGCGTACTGAGCGAAGTCGCCAGCTACCCGCTTGTATTTCGTACTCGAAATATTGCCGTGTGTTGAACCCGAGCAATCGCTATGCCGCCCGCGTCTCGGATTTCCGTGTCATTAACGATGTAGTGATGCCCGTTCCGCTCATACGCGTCACGACACGTTCCCGCGACACAGAACGACTGACCAACTTCGGCGCTGCACAAGTGTTGAATACGACTCTCAGCGTGAATTGATGGCCCGTAATCGTACGAATGGTGAAGCCAGTGAATAGGTTGCTCAGCTATCCACGCTGGATGAACCAATGCCCCAGATCCGTAAAAACAATCCAAGGTCTCCCCTTGTTTGTGACGTGCGTAAGCCTCCGCATCGGCCACGGACAAATCCACCTCACGTGATCGCAATTCCTGTCCCACTGGCGCGTTGGCAAGGGTTAGATGGGGTAAGGGATCAGGCATCGACTCAGGTGGTCGTCGACTGGGAATTCTTATGTCCCCCAACCAAGGCGCTTCGCCTTGCCCAACTTGACCAGAAATACACGACACATCGTCAACATCACGATGGACATCAATTGTCCCGTCATCATCAAGGACAAGCTCCAATTCGTTTCCAGGATAGACGGGTTGGCGAAAACGAACTCGAGCCCAACCGAAGTTTAACCATTGCTTTCCCAGCGTCTCGACAATCCATGATGCAACCCAGCCATACACAGTGGCACCACCCACGAGCGCACCTTGAAATCCATAATCCTTAGCCCCCGATGTGGAATGAATCGCGTTCGATTTCTCCTCATCGGGATTTTCCATGAACGCTCGGAAATGATGCCGGCTAGGCATCTGGGCTCTCCTGCAATATTCGGAATCCGCCTACCGGAAAACGATAGCCGTCAGATTCAACAAGCGTCCCTCGTGCACGCAACTGCGGACATTCATACAAGTCATCCACCGATTGCACCAACGCGAAGGTCAGATGATGTTTTTCCGCTTCGTCAAACCACTCTTTGGCACTTCGCGAACGAAAAGCGTTCGTCATAAGTTCTGAGTATTCCTCCCAATTTTGCATGCGCCCTTCGGCGGTTTGAAAACGGGGTTCAGCAAGGCGAGGTTCCCCGGTCAGCATCGCCACACCCTCCATGGGCACATTCATCACTGCACCGGGCGCACAGTAAAGATATGCCTGGCGAGTCGGCACCATTCTAAGTCCGTGTTTGACCTTTCCTTCGCGCCTCGCAACTTCGCCGGTGGCCGCGTATCGACCAACTTGGCTTTGGGTAAAGCCAGTTAGCACATCCGAGAGCGCAAAATCGATGGTACGCCCATGCCGATCACTTAGGCTCTCCATATATGCCGCAAGAATCAACGACGCAGCCGCAACGCCACCCGTCATTGCGGCTGCCCAGGGCGGAAGCCGCTGAGGGGGTTGATCGTATTCGCCCGTAAGACTCATAAATCCGCTCTCCGCCTGGACTGAATCTTCATCCCAATCGACAGCACCGCTCATTCCAAATCCGGTAATCACGGCAACAACCGAAGGTCCCTCGACATCGGCTACCGACGTACCACCAATCACGATGTCCGACGAACCGACAAGACTTTCGAACGAGTCATTGACCAGCCGTTTGCCGTAGTCCAGGAAGGCATCACCGCCCCCGTTAGATTCACCCCAGCGGTACTCCGTGCTTCGATTGCCAATTCGTCTAACGTCCCAACCTAAATCTACGAATTGCCTAGCCGCTACAGCAACGGCAACAGAACCCGCGACTTCCAATACCCGACGACCCGGAGGTCGTTGCAATTTGCTGCGACGCAACCATGGTGACTTCACTTCGATTGACTTGAATTGTGTCCAGTCGCTTTTACGGTCATCGACTCGACTCAAAAGTCCGCGCTCTATGGCGAGAGACGGATCGGGGTCCGGTTTCATCTCGAAACGAAGCTCCTTTTGGCCGATGACCCCATCTTGGGTCAACTTCCTAATAGCCGTTTCCTCGAATCCCGCTATGTCCCTCAAAATTTCTTCGTTGTGCTCTCCAATAGCGCTAGCGGTCCACGGTGAGTCGACTCCACCACCCCAAACCGGACCGGACGTCACTTGTGTCCCCGCGATGGCAAAACAGCCCCTGCGCCAACGTTCGATATCTTGAACAACGACCGCTACATCGGCGGCATCGATTTCCATGCCCGCAATTGGGACGGGTCGACCCGCGCCCATTGAGCGCTCAGCAACCACTGTCCCAATATGCGCGACACCCGTCTCATAAAGCGAAACGTCCACGTGCCGAGGTCCAGGTCGTTCAGCTCGGTCATTCAGCGCTCCGAGCACGGCAACCAAGAGATACAAACCACAGACATGATCCGCATACGTGGTTGTTCCGGGTCTCCCCGGCGTGCTAGAACCCGGCTCTCCCATCATGCTGTTCTGGCCGGACATCGCTTCCGCACCAGGCCCAAATAACGGTCTATCTTTCCAAGGACCCGTCGTTCCGAACCCGCTCACCGAACAATAGATGAGGTTATCGTTTAGTTCTTTGATCTGGTCATAATCGATTTCGAAGCGGCGCATGACCCGTGGTGTGAAGTTGTGTGCGACAACGTCGACTTTCGAGGCAATGGCGCGGAAAACATCGCGACCCTCCTTTTTCGAGAGATCCAACCCGACGCTTTTCTTATTGCGGAAATAGTGAACATCTTGCAGCAGTCCAACACTTCGAGCATGAGACTGAATACGAATCACCTCCGCGCCAAGATCCGCAAGATGCCGGGTCGCAAACGGAAGCGCAGCAGCCTGTTCCATCGAAAGAACTCGTATACCTGTCAGTGGTTTCACGTCACCGATCGAACTCGATTCATTTCCTAATCAACGTGCTATTTTCGTTCGTCTAATTAACCCGCCGGACCATCCATCAAAGATTTCGAACTTGTTATCGTCTTTTCACGTACCGGCCATTCTCATGATTCCGGTTCTTCAGTCGATGACTCGCAGGTGAATAGGTACGCCTTAACATCAATACAAAACGTTACCACTCTGCACTAACCAGGCGTACCCTCGGTGACTCTTGATCGCGCCTAATCAATCCTTGGCACTTTTTTTATAATGGCCCGAATCGCAACACCTTAGGACACTCCATGAAATACCTACACACGATGGTGCGCGTTACCGACATAGACGCCTCACTGGATTTTTACTGCAACAAACTCGGCTTGGAAGAACTACGTCGTATTGATAACGACGCGGGGCGGTTCACACTTGTATTTCTTGCGGCGCCCGGCGATTCGGAAGCTCAGGTCGAACTGACCCATAATTGGGACCCAGATCCGCAGCCGCTGGATGGTGGTCGCAACTTTGGTCATCTCGCCTACAGTGTCGAAAACATCTACACAACGTGCCAACGTCTGGCGGACGGTGGGGTAACAATTAACCGTCCCCCCAGAGACGGTTACATGGCATTTGTCCGTTCGCCCGACAATGTCTCGGTCGAGATTCTTCAGCAAGGCCAGCCGCTTGCTCAAGAGGAACCTTGGAAATCAATGACCAACACGGGCGAATGGTAATGCCCTACCGCAAGATTAGGGCAAGTCGTAATCAAGCGCCCCAAAAGAGCCGTGCGACGATCCCGATAGAACGGGATTAGCTCTGTTATTCTGTTTTTCCGATTGTCGTTTCGTGGTCGCAAGCTATGTCGTTATCGTTAGGAGTCCACATCGGGCAACAAAATCTGTCTATGGACGGGCTCCGCATTTTATGGCGCAGGCTTGATAACGCGGGCGTCGACTGGATTTCTGTCTGGGACCACCTATATGAGGCACCTTATCAAGGTGGCACCGATTCACACTTTGAAGCGCTAACGACACTGGCCACCCTGGCCGCGGACACTCAGCATGCCCGTATTGGCTGTCTCGTATTTTGCATGGGTTATCGAAACCCAGCGTTGTTAGCCAAAGCTGCGACAACCCTCGACCATATCAGTGGGGGACGTTTTGAGCTCGGTCTAGGAGCGGGTTGGCACATTTGGGAGGCAGTGGCCCATGGCTATCCATTCCCCGACATTGGGACCCGCTTGGATATGCTTGAAGAGGGGGTCGAAATCATCCATCAAATGTTGACGCAAGAGACTACAAGTTACTCGGGCAAACATTACCAAGTCGACGAAGTGACTTGTTTCCCACGACCCCAGCAATCGAATCTTCCCATATGGATTGGAGGCAGAGGCGAAAAACGGACACTCGAACTCGTTGCTCGGTACGCCGATGGCTGGAATGCTGCCTATGTCGGCCCGGAGGAATTTAGACACTTGAACGAAGTGCTAGAAGCATGGTGTTCAACGCACAGCAGAAATCCCAAAGAGATTAAGCGCGGGGTCAACGTCGCGTTTGCAATGGGCGTCGATCAATCAAGCCTCGCCGTCCAACAACAAGCACTGCTTGATTCCTGGGGAAACGCGGCCGAAAACATGCGCGACGGCGCGCTTTTATGCACGCCCGACGCGGCGTCCGACCGCATTCTCGAATACGTCGCGAGCGGAGCCGACGAAGTCAACATCGCTCTACGCGCTCCTTGGGATGACGCTGCTCTTGATGTTTATCTCGAAGAGGTTATCCCGAAGGTGCGAAAAATCGCGGGATAATGGTCGTTTTCAGCACGATGAGATTAAGCCCTTGATCCTTTACCCGCCGTCTATTAATTCAGCGAATGCAATGAGCCGTTTGGCTTCTTCGTAGTGAAGTTTCTCGATCAGCTGCCCATTCACAACGGCAACGCCCTTTCCTTCGGACACCGTTTCGGCCCATATTTTCGCTATCTGTCTCGCACGATTAAGCGCGGCCTCGTCAATCCCGAATACGCGATTTGCGGTGTCAAGCTGAGAGGGATGAATGAGGCACTTTCCATCGAACCCTAAGGTACGACCCTGCTCACAAATCCTCTCGAAAGCCGCCGCGTTCTCAAGGTCGAGGTGTACTCCGTCGAGAACGTCTCGGTGCTCTGACCGGGCTGCATTCACGCATTTCGAAAGCGCGTAAAGCACGCTGTCACGATTATCGCTGTGCCTGGCTCGTAAGTCGGCGACTAGGTCACTGGTACCCATGACCAAAACGTCAACGGGGGATCGGGCGATCCTCTCTACGTTGACAACTCCACGCGGCGTTTCGATCATGGCCCAAATATCCTGTCTCGGACCGGACGAAGCATCAAGACGCTTGCGCAACTCAACAACCTCCTCTGGTCGCTCGACCTTCGGAAAAAGAAGAGCATTGGCAGGAGACGCTACTAGCGCTTCAATGTCATCGTCCCACCAAGGTGATCCGGCCCCATTACAGCGAACCACAAGTTCCCGATTACCGTAACCACCCCGCTCTAGGACTGCTCGGACAAGTGCTCGAGCGCTGACTTTTGAATCGGCGGCAACCGCATCTTCCAAGTCGAAAATAACGACATCACAAGCCAAAGACCGCGCTTTCGCCATCGCACGTTCATTGATACCCGGCATGAACAGTGCCGAACGACGGGGCCTCATCAATAAAGCCTCGACGGCCAGCCCATCGCCGAGCACGCTGGTCTTAACACAAGATTTCCCCCATTAGAACGAATCGGAAATTGACAGCATTTGACTTCATGACGACCTCCAAATTGCCGTCGGTAAATGACCATATGAAGATTCCTGCGGGTCGATCCGATCCCGAATAATCTACGCCAGATGACCAGTAATCGACCAAGATTAGGATCTCAGCATCATGATTCGAATCGCGGCAGCCCCTCATCCAGCTCGACACCGAACGTATTCAAAGCCATCGCCAGCATAGTGTATTGTCCTACCGTAAAAACGATGTCCATGAGTTGTCGGGTATCGAAGTTTTCGTTGAGTTTTTCCCATACGTCGGCCGATAGCACTTTATCTCTTGTGAGTTCATCGGCCACATCGCACAGGAGTTGTTCGACTTCGCCCAGACCGTCCCCCGTAGATCCGATAGCCTGGATTTCGTCATCACTTAAGCCTGCCTCTTGAGCGATGACGACGTGTTGGCCCCACTCGTATTCCGAATCAACGAGTTTTGCGGTCCGGAGGATCAATACTTCCCGATGCCTCACTTCTATCGTCGATTTACCCAGGACATGATTTGCGAACACAAGCCAGCGACGGAGCAGGTCGGGATGATGAATTAAAGTTCCGAAAACATTGAAGACTCGACCACCAGCCACAAACGGCTGCATAAGGTCCCTCTGTGTCGAATCCCAATCAGATTCCGACAACAGCGGTATTCGCGGTTCTGATAAGCGCATGTTTTCCTCTCTCCCCGTGAATTAACAATGCTGTCCATTCTGCACGACTTGGGGCCGTTCCATCGCACCGGGTTTCGCATCCCTCAATCACGACGTACTATCTTGAGAATATATTTCTTGCACAGGGCAGCGTCATGGCTTTTCGCTCGATCGAAGAGGTTCAATTCGGAGTTTCCATGTTTCCGACCGATTATTCGATTCAGCCCGTCGAACTCGCGAAAGCGGTTGAAGAACGCGGCCTCGACAGTTTGTTTTTCCCCGAACACACCCATATACCCGTGAGTCGCAAGTCACCCTTTCCTGGAGGAGGCGACCTGCCAAAACAGTACTGGCATGCCCACGACCCATTCGTCGCATTGGCAGCCGCTGCTGCCGTGACCGATCGTATTCTTTTGGGGACCGGGATATGCCTGATCATTGAACGTGATCCGATTACCACCGCGAAAGAAATTGCATCACTCGATATGATTTCAAATGGCCGCAGTGTCATCGGCATTGGTGCAGGTTGGAATCGCGAAGAGATGGAGAATCATGGTGCAAATTTTCCAAATCGCTGGGCCATTGTTCGGGAAAAGGTTCTCGCCATGCGGGAAATTTGGACAAAGGAAGAAGCCGAGTTTCATGGCAAACATGTTGATTTCGATCCGATTTGGTCGTACCCCAAACCGGTACAGAAAAACGGTCCGCCGATTTGGATAGGCGCTAATTCAAAGTGGGTCTTCGATCGAATCGCCGATTATGCCGACGGCTGGATGCCTATCGGTGGATTGGGGTCAGGGAACATGGAGCGTCTGCGCGACGCATTCGAGGCTCGCGATAGAAAAATTGAGGAACTCGATCTGGCACTGTTCGGTACTCCAATGAACGCGGATCAGGCGCGTGGCAGGATTGAACAGGGATTCGACCACCTCATTTTTAACCTACCAGCCGAGACGGCTGATACCGTTCTGCCAATCCTCGACCGTTGCGCAGAGGTCATCAAAGCCATTCGCGGTTAATCAAAACACCGTCGACCTACGTTGCAACACCAGAGCATCCAACGCCGACGTTGAACCATGGCGTCAAAAAATCTACTCATCATTTATCACTCGAAGACGGGAAAGACTGAGCGTCTTGCTCAGGCGGTCTACGAGGGTGCAAACAGCGCGCTGTTCGAGTCGGTTTCCGTGACCACTAAAACTGCTCGAGAAGCGGGACCGAAAGACAT